>NZ_KV808306.1:43048-72408 GCF_001812205.1 Rothia sp. HMSC069C10 | reverse complement strand
GTTCACTGTATGGTTTTTGGATAACAATCCAATAGGCAATAAAAAGAGCCCGCTTACGCGGGCTCTTTTGCTTTAACAGCTAAAGTTGGAAAAGGGGCAGACCCACGCGGGTCTGCCCCTTTTTTGTACCCTCAGAACCCCATGAATCTACCGGGCCCTCCAGAGAGGAGCGCACTGGGATAGAGTAGAACCATGCACTACCCCATGTTTTCCCACGCACCCGAGCAAATCGATCAGCAGCAACAGGCTAATGAAGAACGGACTGCGGCACTCTACGTAGAGAGCTCGCTGGAGCCTCACGAAGCATGGGCAGCACTCACCGAATACATTCACCTCTGGTGGCCCAGGCAGATCCTACAGAGCGAGGAAAGCCATATAGACCTCTCTACTGAGCTGCTGCTCGAAGAGACAGCAGACGGGGATATTATTCCTGTGGCACGCATTATCCAATGTGAGAATGAAGACGTCCTCACCATCGCACCCTACCCGGGTACATACCTGGGGCGCCTCATGGGAGTAGACGAAGATGCAGAAGAAAGCCTGAGCTTCATCCTGGATGCCCTAGCCCCGGAGACTGCAGAAGGACCGCTATCCCTACTCGAGATCAGTAGCGGCACCTACACAGGTCGTGAGGACGAGGAACTAGGAATCTACGAGGGACACGAAGAAGCGGCTGCGCTACTCATGGGCGCATACGCTCGCTTTATTGGATCTGAGCTCGAGAAAGAAGAACTCTAAAAGGTACATAATCAAAGGGCCTGCTCGACCCTGTAGAGTGGTATGTCATGAGCACACAGGAGCAGAACACCGCACAGCAGAAGGACGCACGCCCCATCTGGGCGCGGCTGCGCACTAAAGCTGTGGCAGAAGAGGCACAACCTCAGCGCTACAGCAAGACTGATGTGCTGAAGCAGAGCAATATCTGGTTCCGCAAACAGGGCGTACCCCTCATCATTCCTGCACGTCAGCGTGCTCTCGATGCGTTCCCCCGCTCCGTACCCTGGATCCTGTGGGCGAGTATCATGCACGTCTGCTATATCTTCCTACGCGATATCCTCATTCTCGTAGTTGATAACGCAAATGGTTCCCTCCCGGAATACATTAAAGCCATCACGACCAACACCGCGCTCAGCGATGAAGTGCTACCCATGCTGGTGCTCGGTGGTATCTTCCTCGTGATGCCGATAATCTCCGGTGTGTTCATTACTCTTGCCCATATACTCATGGTCCGCACCCCGCAGTGGGTTCAAATCACCACGGGTATTCTTACCGTACTTTTTGCCGGCATGCTCTTTGTCGCCAGTGTCTTTGAATCCAGCAGCCTCGACGGCCTCGACTTCGTCTACGACGGTTCCCAAGTATTCCCGCTCATCGTTGTGGGCATCTACCTCGCCATCTTCCTCGGCGTAGACACCATCCTAGGGTGGTCCTTCAAACATGCCATCCACCAGCTCGCCTCCCTGCCACCCATGATTGCGAAAGTACTACCCGTACTCATGGTGTCCGTGCTCTTCATCTTCGTGAACGCAGACCTCTGGAAGCTCGCCAACAGGCTCAGCTTCCCGCGCACCTGGGCTGTTCTGGGGCTCATGGGACTCCTCGCCGTGTTCGTGATCGTCACGACCTCCCTAGAGCGCACAGCGCGCCTTCTGGGCCGCAATAGAGGCGACGACATTGCAAGCTTTACCGAGAACGACTACGAACGCGCCGCGGCCCTCGAAGGGGGAATCTGGAACACCGTCCAAGACTGGGTCGAAGAGCAGAAAATCCTCGAACACCGACCCCTCAAAATTGCGTCCTGGGGCAACCTTATCATCATCCCTATGATTGGGCAGATTATTCAGGCGAGCCTCTTTATGTTGCTCGTCTTCGGGTTCTTCATGGGGTTCTCCTCCATCGCCATTAGCGACACCACCATCGAATCCTGGATGAGCATCAAACCCGAACACCTCAAAATCCTCGGCGTAGACACCAACATCAACGCCGTGGTCATCAAGGTGTCCATGATCGTTGCCGTGTTCTCCGGGCTCAGCTTCGTCGCAACCACCAGTAGCGACGAAAAATACGCCCGAAGCTTCCTCAAACCCATGATCGAGCGAATCAAGCACATCCTGGTTATTCGCGATATCTACCTGGGCCTGCTTACCATGCCCAAAAACGAGGTACTCATAACCCTCGAAGAGGAGAAGAGCGCGGAAAAGGAGACCGACAAGGCATAAAAGGGCTCCTCAGGGGGGTAGAAGCTAGTGGGTCGACAGGTTCATCGTCAGCAGATTGAACACCAGGTATGCCATCAGAAGTGCCGTCGCCCCATCCAAAACACGCCATGCCGAAGGACGCGCAAAGAGCGGACGAAGCAGACGCGAACCGTACCCCAGCCCCAAAAACCAGATAATACTACCGCAGCAGCACCCCAGGTAGTACCACCAACGGCCAGGATCGCCCTGGGCGTTCGCCAGCGAACCCAAAAGAATAGTCGTATCCAACCACGCCAGCGGATTCAAATACGTCACCGCCGCCGTGGTCAGCAGAGCCGCCTTCAACGACTGAGAATCGCCCTCCGCATCATCCACCACGATGGAATGCGGGGTAAACACACGCCGCCCAGCCTCAAAACCAAACCACGCCAAAAACGCCGCACCCACATAACGGAACACCTCAATGAACCACGGTGCCGCATCCAACAGAGCGCCCAGGCCCACCACGCCCAAGCCAATCATCAGAGCATCCGACAGAATGCAGAAAATAATGATTGGGGTAATATGCCGACCCAAAATACCCTGACGCAGCACAAAAGTTCCCTGGGCACCAATAGCCGCCACCAAAGAAATCGTGGTGGTAGCACCCAAAAACAGCAGGGAGAGGGATGCGGACATCGTGAAACTTTCTATGTTGATCAAATGGGGTATGAGCCCGCGTGCGTAGTGGCGGGTAACGACTCTCTTACTACCAGCTTGCCAGGCAAAAGCTCGCGACGCAGGGATGAAGCCTGCGTTAGCTGACGTGTGAAGTGCCAGAGATGAGAATACGGGAAAAAGGACCCTAAATCTATCTAAATATTTTCACACTGCGTAAGATATTCTTATGACACGTTTCAGTACCGACCAGCTCACCACCTTCGCCACCGTCATCGAATACGGCACCTTCGACGCGGCGGCAGATATCCTGCGAGTGAGCCCCTCCGCCATCTCCCAGCGCATCAAAGCCATGGAACAGATTGCCGGAAAAGTCCTGGTACGCCGAAGCAACCCCGTCACCCCCACCGACGCCGGACAAAGCGTACTGCGCATCGCCCGACAAAGCGAATTCCTGCAGCAAGAAATGGAACGCGAACTCATGGGCGCCGGCGGCTTCCAGAGCGTCTCCGTTGCCGTCAATGCCGACTCACTCGCCACCTGGTTCCTCGACGCCGTAGGAACCCTCAGCCGCGAAGACAGCATCTTCTGCGACCTGCGACGAGAAGGCGAATTCCACTCCTCCGCCATGCTCCGATCCGGAGAAGTCATGGCAGTCATCACCTCCAAGCCCGAAAAAATCCCCGGCTGCTCCGTTGAAACCCTCGGAGTGGCACGCTACTGGTGCGTCGCAACCCCCGACTACGTACAGCGATACCTACCCGGCTGGCCCAAGCGCGTAAGCCGCGAAGAGCTCAACCGTGCCCCCGTCGTCGAATACGACCGCAAAGACTTCGTGCAGGACGTAGCGCGAGTCCTCATTGAACAAGAAGTAGGTCTGGAGGCTGAAGAAACCTTCACCCAAAGCCCCACCATCTACATTCCCTCCTCCCCGGACTATGCGCGCGCCGTCAGCGCCGGTATCGCCTGGGGTCTCATTCCCGAAGCGCAATGCGCCGAAGAGCTCGCAAGCGGGCACCTCGTGAAGCTCGCCGCAACCCCCGTAGAATTCCCCCTCTACTGGCAGCGCTGGAACATCAACTCGCCCGTCATGGAAACCGTAACCCGCCGCGTCCACGAAGCGGCACGAGGCGACCTGATCTACTAGAAGAGGATGGCTCCGTGAGCTATATGGAACGCCACCAGGTGGCTCTCTACCTCGCCTCCATGGCCGTGGGAGGTGCCAGCGCGGGGCTGAGTGGGTGGAGCCTAGTTTCTGAGCAGCTCGTGCCCTACGCGCTCGGTGCGCTCCTGTGGACCAACTTCGCTCTCATGCCTCTAGTCGGCATGAGTGTCGGTCAGCATAAGAGGCTCGCTCGCACGGTCGTGCTGGTGGCTACCCTTGGAACCCCGATTCTAGTTGCGCCTCTGGTCTCCCTCTTCATTCCCGAGGGCGGCCCCATTGCTCTAGCCACGGTGATTGTTTTGCTGGCTCCATGCGTGGATTACGTTGTGGTTTTTGCGTGTATTGCTGGAGGGGAATATCGCGGTTTGCTGGCGACAACGCCCTATCTTCTTGGTACCCAAATCGTTTCTATTCCATTCTGGACTAGTGCGTATGCATATATAGGAATATTAGATATTGGGGTGGTGGGAGAAATATTCCCCCTTCCCACCGAAAGCTACCTCAGCTTGGCACCGCTCATCGTGCCCCTGATAGCCGCCTACCTCGTGCAACGCTGGTCAACCCGCTCACCGCAGCGTCAACAAGCCTACGAACGAGTACGCACCATGAGCGATACCGCGATGATTCCCCTCATGTGCCTGCTCCTTGCTCTCATGTGCTCCGCCTACACCCCGGCGGTACTGAACGAAACGCAGCTCATTCCCCGACTCGCCGGACTCTACCTCACCTACGCCATCCTCGCAGGAGGTGCCGCCTGGTGCCTCAGCAAGGTGATGGGACGACCGGAACGCATCTCCGTAACCTTCAGCGCTGTCACCCGCAACGCCCTCATCATCTACCCCGTCGTCGCGCTCTGCGCACAACGCCTGGCACACAACGGGAACCCCGAAGCGAGCCTCATGGGCGCCACCGTACTCACCCAAACCCTCACCGAGCTGCTCATCATGGTCGCCATGACCGCAATCTTCCGAGTAAGAACTAAAGACAGGTAGCGTGCAGGATCTCTAACCCCAGCTCCTGCCAAACAGGCGAAACATACAGAGAGGCGGCCGCCCCACACGGGACGACCGCCTCTCTATAAGCTCTAACGCCTAAGCCCTAGTGCCTAAGTCTTAACGTCTAAGTCTTAACGCCAGCGAGTCATCATCAGCATGCTCACCATCATGGCGCCCACACCAACACTCACATTCCACATACCCAGATCAGGAATCGGGAACAGGCCCTGCGTAATGTAGAAAACAATAATCCACAGAATGCCCACCGCCAACAGCGAGAACATAATCACGCGGTACCACAACGGAGTCTGCTCCTTCAGCTGCGTGCCGCTCTCCATCTCACGAGCAATCTCACGCAGACGCAGCTCGCTCGCATCCTCCACCTCAGACTTAGCAGACTTCTGAGACTTCTTCTTGGACGATGCCTTAGCCGAGTTGGTCGACATACTTCCTCCGCTTATTGTTGTATGGGTAACCTAAAAATATATGTTCACACCTATCTTTGCAGACTTACGGGATGATTTCACCTTCTCCCCGCGTTGAAAGATAAGGAACGCCACCCGGCGCCCAAGAACATACATAACCCAGAAGACAAAGGAGACCGCATGAGTCAAGGAACGGCACCCACCGCAGAGCGCCGCCCCCGCAGCGTGCTGCACTGGGTCATCCAGATTACAGGCGAACTCCTCATCACCATCGGAGTCGTACTGCTCCTCTTCGTCGCATGGCAGCTTTGGTGGACCAACATCGACGCCGACCGCACCCAATCCCAAGCCGTCAGCACCCTCGTTCAGGAGTTCGACTCCAATCCCGGCGAACCCGTCCCCGACTGGGACCCCAACACCCCTCCCGCCGGTCTGAGCGAACCCGGCCACGGTGAAGTCTTCGGCGTCGTCTACATCCCCAAGTTCGGATCCGACTACCAGCGCCCCGCAACCCAGGGCACCAGCTCCGACGTGCTTGACTCCCTCGGCCTCGGCCACTACGAAGGAAGCGCCATGCCCGGCCAGGTCGGCAATTTCTCCCTCGCAGGACACCGCCAAACCCGCGGCAAAGTCCTCAACGACATCGACCTGCTCACCGAAGGCGACCACATCTACGTGCGCACCAAAGACGGCTACTACACCTACACCGTCTACAGCCACGAAATCGTGCAGCCCGACCAGGTAGAAGTCATCGAACCCGTCCCCGGACAGCCCGGCGTAGCACCCACCGAGCGCCTCCTGACGCTCACCACCTGCCACCCGCGCTACGGTGACACCGAACGATACATTGTCCACGCCCGCCTCGAATCCTGGCGGCCCGCCGCAGCCGGAGCGCCCGCAGAAATTGCCGCCTCCGTCGCAAAATCCTAAATCTGAGAGGAAAAGCAGATGTACGCATGGATTTTCCGCCACCTCCCCGGCCCCCTGTGGGTTCGCATCATTATCGCCATCGTGCTGATACTCGCCGTAGTCTACCTGCTCATGGAATTCGTCTTCCCCCACTTCGCAGAGTACGGCCCCTTCAACCTGAACGTCACCATCAACCATTAGCGCTAAGGACGTGCCATGACCCGCATCCTTGTTATCGACAACTACGACAGCTTCGTCTTCACCCTCGTCGGCTACATCCAGCAGCTCGGCGCTGAAACCACCGTCATCCGTAACGACGAATACGAACTCGACGAAGTCATCAAGCTCGCCGAAGAACACGACGGCGTGCTCGTCTCTCCCGGCCCCGGTGCCCCCGCAGAGGCAGGCGTCATCATCGACACCATCCGCTGGGCCGCGGAAGCGAAGAAGCCGCTGCTGGGCGTCTGCCTGGGCCACCAGGCTATTGCTGAGGCATTCGGCGGCACCGTCACCCACGCCCCCGAGCTGATGCACGGCAAGACCTCGCAGCTGGTGCACGATAACGTCTCCGTGTTCAAGGACGTGCCCTGCCCCTTCACCGCGACCCGCTACCACTCCCTGGCGGTTGTACCCGAAACCATGCCCGACGTCCTGGAAACCACCTCCACGACCGACAACGGCATCATCATGGGCCTGCGCCACCGTGAAGCCCCCATGCACGGCGTGCAGTTCCACCCCGAATCGGTCCTGACCGAAAGCGGATACCTCATGCTCGGCAACTGGCTCGAAGAAACCGGCCTGCAGGGCGCCGCAGAACGCTCTAAGAGCCTCTCACCCCTCATGGCCTAGCCCTTCTAGCCTTTAGAGCCCTCAGTGGCTTATATCGCCTCCAGAAGCCCCGTAGCAGTCACGCTACAGGGAAGCTGGAGGCGATAGCTCTATCTGGCCCGTAGCCGCGAGCAAGCCCCGGTACACGAACAAAGCACACAGACAGACACACGGGCAGATACACGAAAGGGGCGGCGCCCCACACCCAACGGTGTGGAGCGCCGCCCCTTTATCGTAGCTAGCCGCTAGAACCCCTTAGCGGGCATTCGCGTTAGCGTTTGCGTTGTTCGCATTGGCATTGGTATTCGCGTTATTACCCTGAATCGTACGGGTACCCGCAGTAGCGGACGCAGCCGGTGCCGGAGTAGCCGTAGCGGTAGAACGCTGCTGGTTCTGGTTGCCAGTGGTAGCGTTCTGGTTACCGGTCGATGCAGCCGGCTGAGTAGCCTGCTGGGTAGCCTGACGCTGCTGGTTCTGGTTGCCAGTAGTAGCGTTCTGGTTACCGGTCGATGCAGCCGGCTGAGTAGCCTGCTGAGTCGGTGCAGTCGTCTGAGTCGGAGTAGCCGCCACACGAATCGTCACGGTGCTGTTCTGAGCCACCAGAGTACCCGCCGCAGAGCTCTGCGAAAGCACGGTACCAGCAGGACGCTCATTGGTCTGAACGGTCTCAATGTTGGTGTTCAGCAGAACATCCTGAGCAGTCAGAGCAGCAATAGCCTGATCCTTGGTCAGACCCACCAGCGAGGGGACCTTCACCTTACCGGAGGACAGGACGATGTTCACGGTGCTACCAGCCTCAACGGTCTGAGCACCCTTATCATCGGTCGAGCCCTTCTCCGGGGAAAGCTCCACAACCATACCGGCAGGAACGGAAGCGCTCTCCACAGTGGAGACGCGGCCATCCACCAGACCCAGGTCCTTCAGAGCGTTACGGACATACGCCTCACTCTGACCCTGCAGGTTATCCGGCAGCTTGACCTTCTCCGGACCACTCGAAACGGTCACAGTCACGGTCGAACCCTTGTTAACCTTCGAGCCAACACCCGGCTCGACGCTAATCACGTCACCCTTCTTGATGTTGTCAGAGTAAGCCGTACGGTAATCCAGCACGAAGCCCAAGTTACGCAGCTGGTTATCGGCATCATCGCGGGAAACATTCACCACAGCCGGAACCGAAACCTGCGGAACCTCGTTCAGCTTGTTCTGGTAGTACAGCACCGAGCCGACACTGAAGACCAGCAGAGCCGCAATCAGAGTACCCACGAGGAAACGAACCCACGCACGCTTACGCGGCGAAGACTCATCGTACTCCGCGTACTCCTCATCCTCGTACAGCTCTTCATCGTCCTCATACTCGAAGAAGCCGTTAAGACCGCCGTCCTCCACCGAAGCCTCAGTGATCGAGGTGGTGTACGGGGCGTAGTCATCACCCAGGGAGGCGGTAGTTGCCGAAGGAACGAAAGCAGTAGTCATCGCTGCATCCTGAACCACGGTCTCTTCACCCGGGCGAACAACCGACACCAGAGCCTGAGCGAACTCAGCCGCGCTCTGATAACGCTCATCCGGGTTCTTCGCCAGACCCTTCAGAATCACAGCATCCAGACCCGCCGGAACCTCAAGCGGGGTGAACTTGCTCGGAGGCTCAGGAGTGTCAGAGAGGTGCTTAGCAGCCAGGTCAACATTCGACTCAGCATCGAACGGAGAACGACCAGCAATCATCTCGTAAATCACGCAGGCAGCAGAGTACAGGTCGCTACGGGCGTCAACATCCTTGCCGCTCACCTGCTCAGGGGACATGTAGCGTGCGCTACCCATCACCACGTTAGCCTTGGTCAGCGCCTCGCCAGCTTCCTCAATGGCACGGGAAATACCGAAATCCATGACCTTAATCTGGCCGGGCTGACCCTTAGCGATATCCTCGCTGGTACGCTCCAGCACCATAATATTCGCCGGCTTAATGTCGCGGTGAATAATGCCCATCGAGTGGCTGTACTGCAAAGCACCCAGCAGCTGCTCGGAATAACCCAAAGCATCACGGACCGGCAGGTGGCCGCCACGGGACAGGATGGAACGAAGAGTGTGACCCTCCACGTACTCCATCACGATATAAGGAATAGCGGTGCCCTCATCCGAAGAATCAGACTCCTTGCCATCCTGCGAGGGGTTGTACGAACCGGTGTCATAGACAGCAACAATCGCAGGATTGTTCAGAGACGCCACAGCCTCCGCCTCACGCTTAAAGCGTGCGCGGAACGTATCGTCCTGGGCCTGCTCCGGGCGCAGAATCTTAAGCGCAACCTTGCGGCCGAGGCGAGTATCCTCAGCAGCATAAACGGTTGCCATCGCACCGGTACCGATTACCTCGAGTACCTTGTAACGGTTATCAACCGTGTCGGGAACCGACAGGTCCATAAGTTCTCCTGGATCACTAAGACTAAAACTAAATCAAAACGTAGGGGCTAACGCGCCGACGCAGAAGCGGAAGCAGAAGCCGACGCAGACGGTGCAGCAGAAGCGCTCGCACTCGAACCCCTACCCGAACTGGAAGAGGCCACATACATGTCTACATTACTACCAACCGTGACCTTGGTGCCAGATGAGGGGGTAGTACGAAGCACCGTACCGGGGGCCGCAGTGTCCGAATTCTCATAATGCAGAGAAACGTTCACACCCAGAGCGGCAACAGCCTTCGATGCCTCGTCAACGTTCTTACCCTCAAGGTTCGACGGCAAAGTCACCGACTTCGGACCGGTCGAATAGCGAACAGTCACGCTATTACCCTGTTCCAAAGTACCCGTCGGAGAAACCGAAATCACCGTGTTCTCCGGCTGAGTCGACTCAACACCCTCAGTCTTGGGGGACAAGCCAAGGTTCTTCAGCTCGTTCACCGCATCCTGCAGTTCACGACCCTCATAGTTAATCGCGTTGATGGTCACCTTCTGCTTTGCAGCACGGGCAGAAGCAGACTCAGTCGGCTCCACCGTCGAAACGGTACCCGTGTTCGTCGGAACAACAGACGAAGAAGCGCTCGGAACCGGATCAGTCGAACCGCCACCACTATTGGAGGAGAGGACCGTCCAAATACCGCCAGCAATCAGCACGATTGCCAGAAGCAGAGCAACCCACATCCACACGTTCGATCCACGCTTAGCCGGAGGGGCAACAGCAGCCTTCACACGACCCGAAGCTGGACGCATGGTCTGCGCACCCGTACGAGGAATAGGCGCCGTCGTCGGCTCCGGCGAGAAACGACCACCAGAACCAAAACGCGGAGTAGCAGAAGCGCTAATCGGCTCCGCCGCCACATCCATCGCAGTCATAGCGACAGTACCGTCGTCAGCATTCTCCTCAGCCAAGAACTGCGCCAGCGGAGGAACAGCCTTCACCGCTGCCTTCAGATCGCGGCGACGAATTGCATCCACCGCAGACGCTAGAGCGGTCGCATCCTTAGGACGCTGAGCCGGGTCCTTCGCCAACAAGCACATGATGAGCGCACGAGCAGGAGCCGGGATGGTCTCCGGAAGCGGCGGCGGCGGATCATTCACCTGAGCCAAAGCAATCGCAATCTGCGACTCACCCGTAAACGGACGACGACCAACCAGGCACTCATAACCAATAATGCCCAACGAGTACATATCCGAAGACGCGGTAGCCGCCTGACCGGTTGCCTGTTCCGGCGCCAAATACTGGGCAGTGCCCATCACCTGGCCGGTAGCCGTCAACGGCACCTGGTTAGCCAGACGAGCAATACCGAAATCGGTCACCTTCACACGGTCATCCGGAGTGATGATGAGGTTACCCGGCTTCACGTCACGATGCACCAGACCCTGCGAATGAGCCGCAGCCAACGCGCGAGCGGTCTGAGCAATGAAGTTCAGAATACGGTCCGGCGGCAGGGTAGTCTCATGCTCGATGATGCTCGAAAGCGGATTACCCGGCACCAGTTCCATGACCAGGTACGCGGAGTTGTCCTCCTCACCGTAGTCAAAAACATTCGCTACGCCGGGGTGGTTCAACAGCGCCGTATTACGGGCCTCAGCGCGGAAACGCTCCAAGAAGCCCGGGTCACCGGTGTACTCCTCCTTGAGGATCTTGACCGCAACGATGCGCCCAAGCACCTTGTCGCGAGCTTTCCACACCTCGCCCATACCGCCAATCGCGATACGTTCGGTTAAGGTGTAGCGCCCGCCCAAAGTGATATCAGCCGCAGGCCTCACTTGTTCAACACCGCCTCAAAGAGTTGCTTACTAGTACTGGTTGCCAACTGGGCACCGGTCGCCACGTCAATATCCTCATAAACCACAGCAATCGCAATCTGAGGATCATCAGCCGGCGCGAAACCGGTAAACCAAGAATTATTCAAACCTGCCGTGGTCTCCGCGGTACCGGTCTTACCCGCCACCTTCACACCGGAGACACCAGCATTACGTGCAATACCATTATCAACCGCATTCACCATCCACTGCTTCACCTGGTTGGCAATTTCAGGGCTAGTGGACGTACGCAGCTTCTCAGGAGAGAACTCCTGCAAAGTGCTCAGGTTGCTGGTCTTCACCGAACGAATCAGGTTCGGCTTCATCTGCACGCCGCCATTCGCAATCGCCGCAGAAGTCATCGCCACCTGCAACGGAGTGGTCTTCACGTCGTACTGACCAATCGCCGACTGAGCCAGCTGGCTCTGCGTCAGATTCGACGGGAAAGACGACTTAGAAACCGTCAAAGGAATCTTCAAATCCTGGCCGTAACCAAAATTCTCAGCGGTCTTCGCGATACGCTCCTGACCCAGATCCATTGCAATCTGCGCAAACGGCGTATTGCAGGACTGAGCCAAAGCCCACTCAATCGTCGCCTGAGTGCGGGTTGAACACTGACCGCCCGTATAGTTCGGCAGGGTAATGTTCGTGCCCGGCAGCGGCAACTGCGCGGGGTTCGGAATGACCGAGGATGCGTTGTACTTGCCGGATTCCAGAGCCGCCACCGCATCAATAATCTTGAAGGTCGAACCCGGCGAATAGGTGTTACCCGCAATCGCACGGTTAAACAGGGGGCTGTCCTCGTCAGAAGTCAGCGCCTGGTAATTCGCCAGAACCGAAGAGCTCGTATGAGCCGACAGAAGATTCGGATCATAGGACGGCGAAGAAGCCATCGCCAGAATCTCACCGGTCTTCGGGTTCAACGCCACCACAGCACCCTTACGGCCCTGCAGTGCGTTGTAGGCAATGTCCTGAAGCTTCGAATTAATCGTCAGCTCCACGCTAGCGCCCTGCGCGGAAGAACCGCTAAACAGCTGCGCCACACGGTCGTAGAACTGGCTATCGCTCGTGCCGGCAAGCTCCTTATCGAGTGCCGCTTCCAGCCCGGTCGCGCCATAAATCGTGGAGAAGTAACCGGTCAGAGCCGCATACTTGAGCGGGTGGTTGTACACACGCTGGTAGTTGTACTCATCATCGGACTTCACCGACGAAGCAATCTCCGTACCGTCAACCACAATCGAACCACGTGCCGAACCGTAATTGTCGTAGAGCGCTCGAGAATTCCACTGATTATTCATCAGCGTCTTCGAATCGAAGAACTGAATATAGCTGAGGGTACCCATCAGCAGGACAAACACGCACGCGGCAGACATCCACATGCGGCGAATAGCCCTATCCATTCTTCTCACCTCCAGAATCCTTAGCCGTAATACGCGCCAGAACGCTAGTAGCACCCTCCGGCTCGTAGCTAGTGTCCGCATGGTCAATACCCTGCGGAGCATCATAACCAGCCACCAGGTGAGGTGCGCGGGCACTATGAGAAATAGACAACCACAGCGCCACAATAATCCAGTTAGCCACCAACGAGGAGCCACCGGCAGACATGAAAGGAGTCGTCAGACCAGTCAGCGGAATCAAACGAGTCACGCCGCCAATCACCACGAACAGCTGCAGAACCATGACCGTAGACAGACCGGCAGCCAACAGCTTGCCGAAACCATCACGAGTACCCAACGCTGCACGGTAACCGCGCGAAACCAGAAGCATGAACATCATCAGGATGGCACCCAGACCAACCAGGCCCAGCTCCTCACCCAACGAGGAAATAATCATGTCCGAATTAGCGTACGGGACGAGGTTCGCGCGGCCCTGACCCCAACCGCGGCCAAAAAGACCGCCGTAAGCCAGACCGAAAACGCCCTGCAGAATCTGACCCGAACCGCCAGGAGACGCCTGGTAAATCTCCGGATCAAAAGCATGCACCCACGCATAAATACGGGCGTGCACGTGCGAGACATAGTGGTACGCGAAATAGCCACCCACAGCCATACCGATACCCGCAACCACCAGCCACGAAATACGGCCGGTCGACAGGTACAGCATCGCCATGAACAGGCCAAAGAACATAATCGCCGAACCAAGATCCTTCTGGAACACCAGAACACCCAGGCTCACAATCCACGCCAAGAACACCGGCGCCAAATCACGCAGACGCGGCAGATTGATAGGGCCGATGCGGCGGCCAGCCACCAGAATCAGGTCACGGTGCGTCGCCAAATAGCCGGCGAAGAAAATCGCCAAAGTAATCTTCGCGACCTCACCCGGCTGGAACGTACGGTTACCGATATGAATCCAAATACGAGCACCATTGAGCTCCATACCCAGACCCGGAACCAGCGGCATGATGAGCAGAATCATCGACAGCACCAGCGAGGTGTATGTGACCTTACGCAGCAGGCGGTAATCCCTGAGCACGAACACGATAATCGCGCACAGCACCATCGACACGCCGGTCCACATCAGCTGACCATCACCCACCGGAGCCGCAATCTGCGGATCCAGACGATAAATCATGGTCAAACCAATACCGTTCAACGCCACCACCAGCGGCAGAATAAACGGATCAGCATAACGCGCGCGGAACTGCATGACCAGGTGAATCAGAAGAGCGCCGGCACCCAGCACCACTGTGCACGGCAACCACTGGCTCTTCGAGGTATCAAAAGCATGCTCCGGATCAATCAGATACATACCGAACGAGCTGATACCCACCGCCAAAACCAGCAGCAGAAGCTCCGTGAAACGGCGTGCACGAGGCGCATCCGACTCACGACGGAACGAGAACTTAGCCATTATTCTCACCGCCTACCGCAGCAGGAGCCTCCGAAGAAGCCTGCTCAGGAGTCGGGGATGCCGAATCAGAGCCCGGTGCCCCAGATCTCGGAGCCTCACTAGGCGCCACAGAGCTCGGGGAAGCAGAAGCCGAAGCCGAGGCAGAAGCAGAAGCAGCGACCTGCTCAGCCTTCTCACGCGTCTGATCCGCTTGAGTCTTCAAACGAGACACAATCTGGTGCGCATCATCCAGGTCCTTCGCCGTAATCGCATTACGCAACAAAGAACGCGTATGATCGCTCAGCTCACTCGTGGGAATATCGGTATTCTCCACCACGTGAGAAAGGCGAATCGGACCCAACGCATGCGGAATACCGTTGTACACCGCAACCGTGCCGTCACTCTCACCCACATAGTAGCTACGCTCCACATAGCGCAGACCGGTCCACGAAGCCAACGTCAAAACAGCCGCAACCAGCAGAGCAATGAACAGGCGAATCGGCCACGATCGCGGACGCGAACGCTCCTCAGCGTCCTCAGCAATCAGCTCCTCCAGCTCAGCCGGCAGGGCCGCCTCATCAGACTCAACCTTCAACGGCACACGCTGAGCCACCGTCGCACGATGCTCCAGGGTACGAGAAGTCACCGCCGGAATCATGCCGGTCTCAGTAGCCACCGAAGCGGCACCGACCAGCTGATGCGGGCGGGAACCCAACTCGCTACGCAAAATCGCAGCGTTCGTAAGAGCCGCATCCACGGCGTTATCGTACGTACCGATATGGTGACGCACCGCCCCAGAACCGCTGTGCAACAGGGTGCCAGAGAAGTCACGAGCACGACGGAAACGGCGCAACGACCGACGATGATGCTCATCAGAGTCCTCATCATGGTGCGCACCCAAAAGAGCCTCAGCGGCCTCAGCCGTGGCAGCAACCTCGGGAAGCTTCTGAGTGTTCGTGCTGACCTCCTGCTCCGCCACAATCGAATCAGGCAGAGCAGACTCAGGCAGGCTCGAAGGACCCACCGGCTCATCCACCGGCAGAACCTCACGGTCAATCACCTGCAGGGACACAACCGTCACGTTATCCGGAGCGCCACGCTCCAAAGTCATCGCAATCAGAGTGTCAGCAATCTCAGACAAATCATCAGTAGAACGCATCACCTGCTCAATCTCCGATAGGGACACCACAGCATCCAAACCGTCAGAAGAGAGTACCCAGCGCTCGCCGGGAACAGCGTCCAGAGTCTTCAACTCCAGCTCAGGGGACGCGTCAACGTCACCCAGAACGCGCATAATCACGTTCTTATGCGGGTGGTTCTCCGCCTCCTGCGGGGTAATACGACCCTCATTGAGCAGACGCTGCACAAACGTATGGTCAGTAGAAATCTGCTCAAACTCACCATCAGCACCCGGGCGCAGACGATACGCACGCGAGTCACCAATATGAGCCAGCTCAATACAATCGCCATCAATCAGCAGGGCAGTACAGGTCGTACCCATACCCGCCAGCTGCGGGTCATTCGCCGCCAGCTCATTAATAATCAGGTTCGCACTCTGAATCTCATCAGCCAGATAAACGCCGCCAGTACCATCCTCAAAATCAGGGTGATCAAGCGGAGTCAGATTCAGAACCGTCGTAGCCGACGCGACATCGCCGCCCACGTGGCCGCCCATACCGTCAGCAACGACAGCAAGGAAACGACCACCGTAGCCGGAGTCATCATTCTTCGAGCGTTTCAGACCCGTATCAGAGCGGGCCTCAAAACGAAAAGCAATCTTCATACACTAGCCCCTCAACTGCATGGTGGTACCGCCAACGCGGAAATCATCACCGGGCTCAATCGGGGTCGCACGAGTCAGACGCTCGCCATTGACGAACGTACCATTAGTAGAATTCAAATCCTCAAGGAACCAACGGGAACCCTGAGGGAACAGGCGCGCATGGCGACCCGAGGCGTAATCATCCTGCAGGGACACCTCAATGTCATTAGCGCGGCCAATAGTAATCGGGTGGTCCCCCAGCTGCATCATCGCGCCAGCCTGCGCACCGGCAGTAATCACAAGCTGCGAAGGGCGAGTCGGCGGAGGTGCAATATGGGTAGCCTCCGGAACCGCATCAACCGGTGCCGCACGATAGTTCTTACCCAAACCAAGGTCACGGCGAGCCGCCGAAACCACCAGGAAAACAAAGAACCAAATCAGAGCCAGAAAAGCGTAACGAAGGATAGTAACGGTCAATTCAGACGCCATTAACGGACACCTCCGGTCGAACTATGGAAGATGATGCGGGTATTACCCATGCGAAGCAGCGAACCGTTCGCCAGCACCACCGGCGCACGCAGAGGCGCACCATTAATCAACGTGCCGTTGGTAGAACCCATATCGGAGGCGACCACCGCACCACCCTGCATCGAAAGCTGCAGGTGACGGCGAGAAACACCCTTATCGTCCAGACGAAAATCAGCATCAGAACCGCGGCCCAGCACAAACGGCAGGTGGTTCACCGGGTGCATGCGACCCTCAATCTCCAAGAAGAAACGGGGAGCCGCCGCGGGGGACGCTACAGGCATGTTCAGGCGAGGCGCAGGAGCCTGCTGAGGCGCAGGGCTGGGTGCAGGCTGAGCCGGCTGAGCAGCCGGCTTAGTAATGCGGGTCGGCAAAGAAGACTCACGCGGCGGACGCACCGGTGCATAGTTAGTAGCGCCGCGCAGAGACGGGGACGCCGGAGCCTCCGGTACAGAGAACGGCTCGAAGGTCGCAACAACCTCAAACTCGCCCTCAGAGAGAGAATCAAGAACGTTGAACGTCACGCGAACCGCGCCAATGAGGGTGTAACCCTGCGCGCGGGCGTGCGAAATCGCCAAATCGCACAGCTCAACAGCGAACGGGTTGCCCCACTCGCGCACGCGAGGGAAATCAACCGGTGCGAAACGGAGAGTATAGACATTAGGAGCCATAGTGCGGCCACTGCCGTCCACGTAGGACTCGTCATCCATCATGATGCGGACGCGGTTAGCAACATCCGCCTTCGCAAAGGTGCCGAAGCCCTTGGAAAGGCCGACAGTGCGGCCGATGCCTTGCTCCAGCTTGCCCAGCTTGTCGAAAAACTTCATGCCGCCTCCTTCTCAACGACCATTCCGAGCAACAGACCGCGCAAACGGTCTTTATCCGAAAGGCTCAGTTTAACGAGCGTGTCTGTGCGTTAGCTGTGTGTCCTGTGAATGAACACACCCGGTTCTATTTTAGGTGATGCACTCGCCATCGCTCTGGAACCCCGTCATTTAGCGGGGAATTGGTTATGGATATGAAAAAATCCCCGGTTCTTTCGAACCGGGGATCGTTGGTGCGCGAGGGGGGAGTTGAACCCCCACGCCCTCACGGGCACACGGACCTGAACCGTGCGCGTCTGCCTATTCCGCCACTCGCGCATGTGTCTTACGGTGTATCACCGCAGGCAACACATAAAACTATACGGACTGCATGCGGTGCTGTCCAATCGAGAGTGTGTGACCTTCGTTACTTAGTGTTGGTGGGGGTGTCAGAAAGAGACTCTGAAGCACTATCGGAGGCGCTATCCGGGGCACTATCAGACGCTCCACCGGAAGCAGCCGCATCGGACGCAACCGCGGAACCCCGCTCCCGCGCCATACGCTCCTGTTCAGCACGCTCCCGGTCAATACGCTCCAAACGCGCACGCAACAACCACGTCACCGGACCCACATACGGCAGGCACAGCACCAGCAGAAGCCACTTCAGCTTCTGTACCTCCGAAAAATGCGGGTTCCGATGAATCGTCACCAAGCACAATAGCGCCAACGCAATACCTGCCAGAAATACAACCGTGACCACCAGCTCCAGTACGGCACGCCAATCCATAAGCCCTCCTAATATCCTTCCTAAGCATACAGACCCGGAGGAATCCACAAGCCCTCAGGGTAGTTCAAGGAGGTGTTCAGAGCCTACCCCGATGGGCAGCCCCATACGCCCCTCAAGCACGCAAAAGGGCCCGCCCCGCAACACAGCAGGACGGACCCTCCACAAAGCCTTACACAGAAACCTGCGTGTAGCTCACAAACTAGCGGCTAATCTTCTTAGCCTTCTTCGCAGCACGACGCTCAGCAGCCTTCGCATCATACTCAGCCCAGAACTCACGGGTAGTCACCGCATCAGTACCATCCCACGCCGCAAGATTCTTCAACTCAGGCATATCCGAAGCCTTGAAAATCGGCTCCAAACCAGCCTTACGCTGAGCCTCATAGTTCTTCAACACCGCAACAACCTGCGGAGTCATCAACAGAACCGCCGTCAAGTTCACAATCACCATGCCGGCATTCAACATATCCGCAGTAGTCCACACCAGATCCAGCGAAGAAATCGCACCGAAGAACACGAATACCAGAACCAGTGCACGGAAAATATTCATCGGCAGCTTACGCTCAGTCACGAAACGCATATTCGACTCGCCGTAGTAGTAGTTACCAATCACAGTCGAGAACGCAAACATGAAAATCGCGATAGTCAGGAAGTGAACCGCCCAATCGCCCAGCTGCATAGCCAGCGCCGACTGAGTCAGCGACGCACCACGCGAACGATCACCATAAGTCGGGTTCGACAGCAGAACAATAAACGCAGTCACAGTACACGCCATCATCGTGTCAAAGTAAACACCCAAAGTCTGCACGTAACCCTGCTTAGCCGGGTGAGAAATAGTAGCGGTCGCACCAGCGTTCGGAGCAGTACCCATACCCGCCTCGTTAGTCAGCAGGCCACGCTTCATACCCCAAATCACGGCACCCATCGCGCCACCGGTCACGAACTCCTTGATGCCAAAAGCACCCTGGAAAATCATCAGCAGCATCTCCGGAACCTTGCCAATGTTCAGCAGAACAACCAGCAGACCCAGCAGCAGATACAGTACCGCCATAATTGGCACCAGCCACTCAGTCACCGAAGAAATCGCGCGAATACCACCGAAAATAATAGCCGCGGTCAAAGCCACCATAATCAGACCAATAGTGATGCGGAAGCCCATCGAGTTAGTACCCGAAACATCAATGCTGAACGAGTTCGCCGCAGCATCGACCACAGCATTCGTCTGAACCGCCACAAACACAAACGCATAAGTGACCACAATGAACGCCACGAAGATGTAACCCATCCACGGAGCATTCAGGCCGCGCTTCATGTAGTACGCCGGACCACCAATATAGGAATCCTTACCGCGCTCCTTATACAGCTGACCCAGAAGGGACTCCGCAAAAGCAGAAGCCGCACCAACAGCAGCAATAACCCACATCCAGAACACAGCACCCGGGCCACCCATAGCAATAGCCAAAGCAACACCCGCAACAGTACCGGTACCCACACGAGAAGCCGCCGAAACAGTAAACGCACGGAACGAAGAAATGCTCTTCTTACCGTCAGCCTCACGAGCAACCGGGTCACCCAGGACACGGACCATTTCCTTAATGGAACGCCACTGCACACCGCGAGTACGGATCGTAATGTACAGACCAGCCGCAATCAGAGCGTAGTAGAGGAAATTACTCCACATCCAGTTCTGCACGGCATCCACGGAGGAAGTCAGTTCCGCAGTCTGCGTATTAATGTCCCCGATGATATTCAGAAGAAAATCCACTCGGCACTCCAATCTTGAAAGCAAAAAGCCCGCACGCTCAAATCCGAAAGACGGACAACGTGTGGGCTACATTGCTGGGTGGCGCGGACTCAAAGCCGCGTAACGGAGACAGATACACTCCGTATGATTAGTCACCTCATTGTGGGGTGCGCAACCCTCACGGAGCAACTTAAAAAAGGGGCCCAAGCCAAAATGTAACGAATACTTAATATATGGGCAGAGTAAATATAGACTCCGTGGAGGTGTTGACGGCACCGGCAGGGCGGGCACAAAAAGCCCGGTACAAGGCACAAAACCTCGCACCGGGCTTAGCGGAGAAGCGGGGGCATCGGATGGGCTATGAGCGTTCAGGCTTCACAAACGGGAACGACAACACCCCACGAATCTGCGTCTGAGCCAACAGCATCACCAAACGGTCCACGCCCAGACCCAAACCACCCGTCGGCGGCATACCCGTCTCCAAGGCGTAGAGGAAATCCTCATCCACCTCCATCGCCTCCAGATCACCCGAAGCCGCCTTCAACGACTGCTCCGTCAGACGCTCACGCTGCACCAGCGGGTCCGCCAGCTCAGAATAAGCACAGCCCATCTCCATGCCGTTAATCACCAAATCCCAACGCTCCGCCAAACCCGGAACACTACGATGCGGCGCCGCAAGCGGACTCGTCTCGGCAGGGAAATCCGTATAGAACGTCGGCTCCACCGTATGTGCCTCAACCAGCTCACCATACAGCTCCTCAACGATGGCACCCGGACCCATACCCTCGTGAACACGCACACCGTGCTGCTGCGCCAAAGCCAGCAACTCCTCAAAATCCGTCTTCTGCACATCCACTCGGCGACCCAGCGCCTCCGACAGAGCATCACACACCGACACCACACGCCACGGACCCGACACATCAGATACCGTGCGCTCGCTCGAAGCCTTACGACCCAGCGGCAACGACACCGAACCAAACACCGCCTGAGCGGCATCCTTAATCAGACGCTCCGTCAACTCGCGCATCTGCACATAATCCGCATACGGACGATACGCCTCAAGCACCGTAAACTCCGGATTATGGGTCGCATCAGCGCCCTCATTGCGGAAATCACGACCCAGCTCATACACCGGACCGCTACCGCCCACCACCAGACGCTTCAAATACAGCTCCGGCGCAATACGCAGCGTCAAATCCTCGCCATAGGCATTGATATACGTGCGGAACGGGCGCGCGCTCGCGCCACCGTGCACCGTATGCAGAATCGGGGTCTCCACCTCAAGGAAACCCTCCGCATCCAGCCGGGCACGCAATGCCTTAATGACCGCGGTACGCAGACGCAGATTCTGCATCTGATCCGGATGCACCAACAGGTCCGTGGAACGGCGACGCAGACGCGCCTCCGGGTCAGTAAAGGAGTCGAAGGGGATGGGGTGCAGGCTCTTCGACGCCATGTGCCAGGAGGTGGCAATCAGCGATTGGGTACCGTTACGGCTCGCCCCGTAGGTGCCCCGCACGGTGATGATGTCACCGGTATCCAGGTTGCGGGAGGCGAGGCTCAGCGGGCGCTCGCCCACCAGGCTGCGCTCCATGACGACCTGCAGGGTTTCACCCCCTTCAATCAGAGTTGCAAAGAGGACTCCACCATGGTTGCGAAGCGCGCGAATACGCCCCGAAACCATGAATTCCGAATTTGGAATATTTTCAGAAGAGAATATACGCAGGGCATCCTTCACGCCCAGTACAGGAGCACTGGTACTGCCCAAAGAACCACCCAGCGGATACGGCTCCATGCCCGCCGCACGCAGCGCCTCCAGATGGCGCAGACGGTGCTGAGTCTGATCGCTACGCGACACCTCAGGAAGCTCTTCCATAGTAGCGAGCTGCATCTGGTGAAGAGCCTCCAGCTCATCTGCAGAAAGAACCTGCTCCTGATTCTGCAAACGGCGCGCCGACAGATTCGGCAAAAAGCCCTCCGCCATACCCGCCGCAACCACAACATTTGCCATCGCCAACGTCGGCTCCGTCGCCAAAAAACGAGGAACCCACAGCGGGGCAAACTTCAGATTGAAACGATACAGGCGGCGCAACTGCAGAAAACGATCCAGCACACCCAAAGAGCGGGACGCGAAACGGTTCCATGCCGACGCACCCACCTGATCAGCAGCCTCAAAAATATGGCCGAACATCGCAAAATTCAGCGACACCCGACGCACACCCAAAGACGCCGCCTGCTCCATCAGCGAGGCCACCATAAACTCCACCACACCATTAGGTGCCTCAGGGGAGCGGCGCATCACATCCAAAGACAGCCCCGTAGGACCCCACGGGACGAACGACAGCAGAGCCACCATCTGATCAGCCTCATCATGAGCCGACACCAGAACAGACGAAGAATCCGCCGGATCATTCACACGATTCAGCGCCATCGAGAAGCCGCGCTCCACACGCCCATGACGCCACGCCGAAATATTCTCCGCAACCTGCTGACGCTGCTGCTCATCCAACTCCGCAAAGCGACGCATCTGCGCCGTGTACCCGCCGCGACGCACACGCTGAACCGCCTGACGCACCGGTAGCATCGACGTGTCATTGAGCGTGAAACGGTCCGCCTCAAGGACCGCCTCCTCACCCATCTGAATAATCGACAGACCCGCACGGTTATAGGCGCGCGCACCCGCCTCACTCACGCTCAGCGCCGCAGGAACCCAACCGTAACTACGCGCCTGCAACATCCACTGCTCAATCGCGGCATCCCACGAATCCGGGTCACCCACCGGGTCGCTCGACGCCAAACACACCGAACCCACCGAACGGTACGTAATCGCCGCCCTCTGATCCGGAGAGAAAATCACCTGCTTATCGCGACGCGTCGCAAAATATGAGAGCGAATCATTGGCACCGTACTGCTGCAGCAGGGCGCGGATCTTCAGCTCCTTCTCGCCGGTCCACGCATCCGGGGCACGATAACCGCGAGCCAACAGATACAGCGCCGCAACCAGCGAGGCACCGTAACCAAAAGACGCCAAGAAAGCCACCACATCAGCAGACCACACGCCAGGATGCGTACGCTCAATACCCATGCCGTGCATGAGTAGCTCCCACGGGGTGATGAAACGCAGCGGCTCCCACACACCAATACGGCAGAGGTACCAGAGCACCAGAGTAGTCAGCAGGATGCCGCCAACAGCCGTAGCCGCCGCACCCGCCCACGAGAGGCGACCAATGCGTGCCGGGAACGCCGAACGAATCGAGAAAAGGAAAGGCACCAGCGCACACGCAAACACGATGGAGAGCGTATCGACCGTCGAGGAGAAAATACGGTCCTTCGGCATAATCCCCGCGGGGAACACCAGCGTGAAGGCGCTATGGGTCGCAATCAGCGCGCCAAGCACCTGAAAAACGATGGCGGCAATGAGAGCGGCACGCTTGCGCACAATCAGCCCGGACACAAGCACAATCATCGTAATGGCGCTGGGTAGCGTGTGCGTGGAGGGAATATTCAGCAGGTCAGCGGTGACTTCCCACCAAGTGAAGCCGCGACCGTGCCGCAGAGGAGAGATAATCCACGCGAACGTGGTCAGTAGCGCGGCAAAAGAATACACCCCGATCACCACGCGTGCTGATATCTCTGCATACCTTGAGGGAGGCGCAGGCGCCTGTCTTGCTCGTGCTGTACGGCGACGTGAGGTAGTGCGGTGAGACATCATTATCAGCGAGGAATCGGGGTGTAGAGAAGGTAGTAGACCTTAGAGGTTCTGGCTAGGCTTCAGCCTTCGGGTCACGGTAGGTGCCCTCGAAGACGTCGGGGATGCCGTTGTCGTCAGCGTCCACGCTTTCCTTCTCAGCCAGGGCACGGTAGTGCTTGTTACGGCGAGACAGGATAGCCGCGCCCACAATGGCAGCCAGAACAGAGCCAACGAGAATCGCAATCTTTGCGTCTTCGGTGTGCGGAGAGCCGTGCGGGAAGGACAGCTCAGCGACCAGCAGGGACACGGTGAAGCCGATACCGCCGGTTGCAGCCAGACCGATCACGTCAATCCATGCGATGTCCGGATCGAGGTTAGCGTTCTTGAAGCGAGTCACGAGCCAGGTGGTGCCGAAAATACCGATGGTTTTACCGGCAACCAGTGCGACCATAATGCCGACCGCCACCGAGTCGGTGAGGGCGCGTCCGAGGCCTTCAAAACCGCCCACAGCCACACCCGCGCTGAAGAATGCGAAAATCGGCACGCAGATGCCGGTAGAGAGGGGACGGAATCGGTGCTCCAGCACCTCTGCAAGACCGTGTTCAGCCTGTGCCGCCTCAGAGCGAGCGGACATCTTCACGGGCACCAGGAAGCCGAGAACCACACCGGAAATGGTCGCGTGAATACCGGACTCGAGGAAGAGCGCCCAGGTGATAATACCCAGGGGCAGAAGTAGCAGCCAGGCAGCCAGCGGCTTCAGGTGCAGCATGGTCTCACCGCGGTAGGCAATGAACGCAAAAAGAGCGAGGGGAATGAGCGCGAAGAGCAGGTACTCGCCGTGGAAGTTATTGGTGTAGAAGATCGCGATAATGCAGATCGCAATCAGGTCATCGACCACTGCCAGGGTCAGCAGGAAGACACGCATCGCCGAGGGGAGGAAAGTACCCACGGCGGCGAGAACAGACACCGCGAACGCAATATCGGTTGCGGTGGGGATCGCCCAGCCGTGCAGAGCGGTGGGGCTGGTGAAGTTCAGCGCCGTGTAGATAATCGCGGGCACTGCCACGCCACCGAAGGCGGCCGCAATCGGCACAATAGCGGTGGAGGGCGACTTGAGGTCACCAATCACGAATTCCTTCTTCAGCTCCAGGCCGGTGAGGAAGAAGAAAACGACGAGCAGACCGTCTGCTGCCCAGGTTCCGATGCTCATCTGCAGGTGGTTGAAGCCGGGGATGACCGGACCAACAACGGTGTCTCGCAGACCAAAGTAGAAGGTGGATGCGGGGGTGTTGGCGAGTACTACTGCCAGCACCGTCGCAATCAGAAGTACGGTACCGCCGACTGATTCTGCACGCAGAATGTCGGCTACGCGGCGTGAGTTGCTATATGAGCCGCGGCTGAGGGTATCTGGGTTGGTGTGAGTCATTCTCTCCTCTTTCTGCCGCGATATTATGCGGCATCTAAGGCTTTTAAGTTTACTCTGCACTGTATGAGTATTCGAGTACCGGCTGGCGGCTTTTAGCTCCTGGACGGTGCACCGCGGTGTGCTTTTATGGCGTATATGCATAAACGTTCCGCCCTCGCCGCGTGGTGCGGTGAGGGCGGAACGTTTTAGTATTTCTGCAGGTATTCTGCGTGGTCGACTAGGTGTCTAGCCGCCTGAACGCAAGATTAGGAACCAGCGATTGCGGGTGCGCCGGACTCCTGACCGTGGTCGTGTGCCAGCTCGCGTGCAACGTAGTTCTCCAGGTCGAAGAGGTTGCCGTTTGCGCGCTTCACGATGGTCACCAGGGTCTCCATGGTTGCAACTTCCTCAACCTGTTCCTTCAGGAACCAGAGGATGAACTGCTCGCCCAGTGCGTAGTTCTCAGCGCGTGCTGCGGAGAACAGGGCCTCGATCTGACCGGTGACAGCCTTCTCCTGTGCCAGGGACATGTCAACGATTTCCTGAACGTTCTCGAAGTCGTTCTTGACAGCGGGAACAGCGGGGATCTCGACCTTGTGGCCGCGGTCCAGCTTGTACTGAACCATCATGAGTGCGTGCTCGCGCTCTTCGAGGGACTGCTGGTAGAAGAACTTAGCCAGCTGGGGCAGGTCCTCACCGTCGAGCCAGATAGCCATGGACAGGTACTGGTGGGATGCAGCGAACTCGTGGCCGATCTGCTCGTTCAGAAGGTCGTAGAAAGACTTAGACATATGGTTTCTCCTTATATGGTGGTTGCTTTTGGGTGCCGGGATGGCGCGGTGCAACCTGTTGATATTTATCGTAAGGGGTGGGGTGCGCCATGTACAGAGAGAAAAGGCTAATCGGTGAATCAGATAAGGTACCCCTGACATATTGTCACCACAACCCTTAGTGTGGATGCCCTGAATACTTTCTTTGGATTGTGTGGTATTGGGTGTGTTTCCTTGAGATTTCGCGGTTTAACAGGGATAGACAGCGGGTTTAAAAACCACAAACCCTACGGCTCAAGGTAAACATAGAGACACCATGTTGGGTGCCTGCGCATGGGGCTAGAGGGCGCAAAAAATCTTAAAAATCTCTCGAAAATGCGGCGAAACTGATGTGGCTAGAACCCCGATGCGCCCCCAACCACCTCCGTAAAGGTTGTTCTGCGCGCGCCTTTAAAGAGATAAGGCACGTTCCCAATGGGAATGTGCCTTATCTCTGGTTCTCTCAACTCTCATCCCTCTGTGGGGTGGAGGAGGTTAGTGTGCGGGGTATTCCCCACGCTGCAGTGCATCAATCGAGATGACGTTTGAGGGGGTGTTGCCGAGGACTGCCTCGCCGATTTCTGCGAGATGCTCAACCTGTTCGGTGGTCAGGTGGTCGAAAATCTGGCGGCGTACTTCGCTCACGTGGCCGGGTGCGACCTCCTGCACCTTCTGCTCGCCTGCGGGGAGCAAATGGCAGATGCTGACGCGGCGGTCTTCTACACTGAGGGAGCGGCGGACGTATCCATCCTTCTCCAGGCGTGCTACAACGCGGGAGAGGCGTGCCGGGAGGGTGTTGGTAGTAATTGCCAGCTCGGTCATGGTGAGGGAATGATCCTTGGACTCGGAGAGCATCGCGAGCACCATGTATTCGACAAAACTAATGCCAGCTTCGCTCTGCAGCTGGTTTTCCAGTTTGCGGGTGAGGCTGAAGATGATGGAGCTGATAAAGAGCCACCCTTCTCGCTCTTGCTGGGAGAGCCACTGGATGGATTCGCTGTGTGCGGTATTGTCAGACCGCTGCGCAGACGTGGTTGGTATGGACACGGGATTGATTCCTCTTTTATCGGATATGGAGCTCTCTTATTAAAGAGAGAAGTGGCGTGTTGGCACCCATTGTAGCGAAAGGTCTGACTAGGTGACTCAAAATTGGTACGGTCAAGTAATGCTTGACACTTTGGTGCTAATTTTTTGAGGGGTGCCAGGGGTATCTTTTTGCACGCAGTGACTGCAAATACCCGGGGTAAGCAAGTGAAATACGACATATTTAAAAAGATTTCTGGTACAAGTATAGACGAGACCATACCAAGAAGCACCTCCGTGCATAATGCCAACTTCCGCGGAATATCAGGGTTTTTTGGGTGGTGGAAGAAAATTCTCGGGCCGGCAAAGAGTGTTCCGAGGTCGAAAAATAACGAAACGGTAACAAAAATTTTAAAAAAATCTCGGTTTTGGCTTTGCAACCGTAATGAAACCGTGTACACTAATTACATAACGGGGTCGAAGGAAGCCTCCGAGGCGAGACCGGAAGCTCGCTTCGATAGGTTCGACTCTCTATTTATCGGTGATTGTCGTCGGTGTACGAGTAACTCGTATTTCTACCGACGGATGTGCGGTGCGGGTGCAGTTCGTGGTTGGGCTGCATTCCGTACCGTATCTTTTTAACTCAAATTTCTATCAACTCACTCTAAGAGCATCCAATGGTCGGGTGCTCTTTTTCTTTACCCTCATATCGGCATCAGCAAGAGCGCTGTACGAGCCGGGGGAGGAGCATACGAGGAGGCGCAAACACCTGTGCTGTTATGTAGCTATACAAGTGTGGCTACGCCGCCTGGCTACACTGCGTACCTGCGGTATTGTCGTGCCGTATCGTGCCAGGAGTGTTATCCACAGGGGTTATCCACAGTGTGGAGAACTTACGCCCGTGTGATTTGGTGGAGCGGAATCGAGGCTCGCCACGGGCCCAATTTAAGAGCTCTGCAGAAAAATTCTTGTAATTACAGGCTTTCACAGCCGTTAAAACCGAGGGTCAGTTCTTAAATAGAAGACCTTTTCACCTTTAAATCCGCGGAACGCCAGAGTTTCCACACCTGTGGATAACCCTGTGCACTTAATCCACCGCCTCCGGCGCTAAGCGGCGTGTAAGGGGGCTCGGCGTCCCTGCCGGCGCCCAATATTTTGGCTAGTAGAAGGAAAAACGCCCCGAGTGAGGGCAAAAATTCTGTAGTTTATCCCCTGCGCATCCCCAAAATAGGATGTTATCCACAGCAGTTATCCACAGTGTGGAGAACTTACAGTACTGTTATTCACATGAGTGCATACCCCGGTATTTCGCGGCAGAAAGGGGTGTAAGCCTTAAATAGCCTGTTGATACACACGGTTTTCCACAGCTGTGGGGAAAAGTCTCCGCCTAAAATCCACAGGCTCGAGCGAGGTCTTACATAAATGTGACGCTCCCCAACTCATGAAAAGTAAAGTAAACGCTACGCTGGTAATCTTTAATACAAGCCAAGTTTTCTAATGAAAGGCATCATCATGGCTGAAAAGTACACCCTCCCCGAGCTCCCCTACGACTACGCGGCGCTCGAGCCCCACATCTCCGCAAAGATCATGGAGCTGCACCACGACAAGCACCATGCAGCATACGTTGCAGGCGCTAACGCAGCTCTCGAGCAGCTTGAAGAGGCACGCGAGAACGGTGCATACGGCAACGTCTCCAAGCTCTCCAAGGACCTGGCGTTCAACCTGGGTGGCCACACCAACCACTCCATCTTCTGGAACAACCTGTCCCCCGAGGGTGGCGACAAGCCCACCGGCGAGCTGGCAGCAGCAATCGACGAGTTCTTCGGCTCCTTCGACAAGTTCCGTGAGCACTTCACCAATGTTGCACTGACCATTCAGGGCTCCGGCTGGGCAATCCTCGCATGGGACACCGTTGGCAAGCGCCTCATCATCGAGCAGCTTTACGACCAGCAGGGCAACATCTCCGTTGCGCTGATCCCCGTTCTGCAGCTGGACATGTGGGAGCACGCATTCTACCTGGACTACCAGAACGTCAAGGGCGAGTACGTCAAGGCATTCTGGAACATTGTGAACTGGGCTGACGTTCAGGCTCGCTTCGAGCGCGCAGTGTCCCAGACCAAGGGCCTGGTCCTCTAATCTAGATTTTCGTCAGCGCGGTGAAGTGGCCGCGGTGAGGTAACTGAAACGGGTGCCCGGCGCCTCCATATTCGGAGGTGCCGGGCACTCGTTTGTTGTATTCAGATGTTGCTCCGGGGGTGGAACCCTAGAGCGCCAGCGTGCGGTCAATGCGGATGCGGCGGCAGAAATCCTCATCATGGCTCACCACGATAAGCGCACCGGTGTAGGCTTCGAGCGCCTGCACCAGCCAATCCACCGAAGAAATATCGAGGTTATTCGTCGGCTCATCCAGCATGAGTAGCTGCGGCACCGGATCTGCCAGAAGCACCTGCGCCACCGCTGCGCGGAAACGCTCACCGCCGGAGAGCTCACCGGTCTTATGGTGCACGCTCTCACGGCGGAAAAGCAGGCGCGCCAACTGGTCACGCAGATGC
>NZ_KV808306.1:40594-42948 GCF_001812205.1 Rothia sp. HMSC069C10 | reverse complement strand
GGTGAGCTGCGGGTCGAGGGTGATGCGCTGGGGAATGTAGGCCCCCTCGAGGCAATAGTCGACCCGGTAGGCGGGCTGCACGGGGGAGCGGTACTCCGGGTCTTTTGCGTGGGCAATTGCCTCAAGGAGGGTGGTCTTGCCGCTGCCGTTCGCACCGGTGATGCGCAGATGCTCGGGGCCGCTGAGAATCAGGTGTTCGGGGTGCTCCGCAGGGGTTCCCTGCCGGCTCTCGCCATCTGCCTCAACGGGTGAAAAATGCAGAGAATCAACCTTAGTGGGTTGCTGAGTGGTAAATGTTTCACGTGAAACCTGCTGAGGGTTAGTCCCACGAGAATCAACCCTGTGCAGCTCCAGTACCTTGCGCCCCGCGGGTAGGGGCTGTTGGCTCAGCTCGGCATAGATTTTCTCCTGCACGCGCACCTCATCCTGGGCGTTCTGGTATGCCTCCTGAGCCTGCTCCTGCTTGCCGATGCGCAGAACTCGAAGCTTTGCCGCCGCCTGACGTGAGGCGTCCTTGGTGAGGGCAAGAATTGTATCCGGCTGGTCGTCCTTCCACACCTGCGCCATGTTCTTCGAGATAATCTCCTGCGCCTGCACCCACTCGCGATGCGCCGAACGCACCCGGTTCTTCGCCTCGGTCACGCGACGCTGAGCCGCCTGCTGCTCGGTGTCCAGCGCCTGGCGGTAGGTGCTGTAGTTACCCTCGAAGAGGCGCAGATGCGCCAGCCCCTGACGATCGGAGTGAAGCTCCGCAATCACGTTTACACGCTCCAGCAGGTCACGGTCGTGGCTAATGATGAGCGCCGGGCAGGGTAGCGCCTCCAACGCGGCGAAGAGCTGAGCCTTCGCTGAGGAGTCCAGGTTGTTCGTCGGCTCATCGAGCAGAATGAACTCGGGATCAGAAATCATCAGCGAGGCAAGCGCGGCAATGACCGCCTCGCCACCGGAGAAGCTGCGCATACTGCGAGCAAAGAGTGCGCGAACCGCCTCCGGGTTGTCGCGATCAACCACGGTCGCCGGGGTGAAACCGTAGGTCGCAAGAGCCGCGAGGGTGCGCTCCTCAACGTCCCAGCTGTCCCCGATGGTCTCGTAGAGTTCGGGGGAGTATTCGCCGGATTCTACCGCCTGTAGCGCCCGCAGAATCTCGGCGATTCCGCAGAGCTCGGCGAGGGTTTGATTCCGATTCAGACCCATATCCTGAGGTAGATACGCCATGTGTTCCGGCGCCGCCAAAGAACCGGAATCCGGGGTCAAATCACCCAAAATCAACCTCATAAGGGTTGTTTTTCCGCAACCATTATCACCAATGAGCCCGGTCAGAGGTGCCGAAAATACCGCCGACAGATCCGCAAAAAGCGGAGGCTGGCTCGGGTGCGCAAAGTGCAGATGAGCGATACTAATGTGCGCCGCTGCATGGGAAGTGGCGTGCGAGCGGACATCGCGGGAAGAAGCGGAACGGGGAAAGGTCGCCTGCGGCTGAAGTACGTGTGTCATACGAGCTCCTTGAGGTATGGATGCTCGGGTGCTCTCAAACTCCGACGGTGGTGCGTTGCAGCAGTGTGCCGGCGGTTTGGGGGTGCCTATGCTGAGCGCGTGGCGGTAAGAGGATCGCCCTAAAAAGGGTGCGAAAAAACCCGAGCGTAACGGTGGATGTACCTGTGCCCGGGTGCGTGCGCGCTGATTGGAACACGTAGGAAACGTGTCCGTAGAGCTGCTGCGTGAGCGCACGAAAAATTCTTCTGAGTCCGGGCTTATGCTCGGTGGGTCATTTCTTTGATGCCTCCTAGATTCCGAAGGGCACCCCGGTCGCGCCTTGGGTGGCTTCGGTCAAACGATACATTCAGCTCCGCCAGCTACCCCCGTGGTGGGGTAGCGCGGATAGAGAGCTGATGGCTCAAGCATAGAAACTATGTGGGTGCTGAGTCAAACACCTTCCCATGTAGGAGAAGATTCAGCATGCTGATTCCCCGAATGGTTCCTTCCCGAGAGTTTTTGTTGAAAGGTTGAGCGTGCGGTCAATGCGGATGCGGCGGCAGAAATCCTCATCATGGCTCACCACGATGAGCGCACCGGTGTATGCTTCGAGCGCCTGCACCAGCCAGTCCACCGAGGAAATATCGAGGTTATTCGTCGGCTCATCCAGCATGAGTAGCTGCGGCACCGGATCCGCCAGAAGCACCTGCGCCACCGCGGCACGGAAGCGCTCACCTCCGGATAAATCCCCAATGCGCTGATGTACGCTTTCGCGACGGAAGAGCAGGCGCGCCAACTGGTCACGCAGATGCTGCTCGCTCACGCCGGGGTTAGTCCGCTGCACGCTCTGCAGGAGGGTGAGCTGCGGGTCGAGGGTGATG
>NZ_KV808306.1:38726-40494 GCF_001812205.1 Rothia sp. HMSC069C10 | reverse complement strand
GCCAACTGGTCACGCAGATGCTGCTCGCTCGCACCGGGATTCGCCCTCTGTACGGTTTCAAGGAGGGTGAGCTGCGGGTCGAGGGTGATGCGCTGCGGCAGGTATGCGGTGTTGTCCAGGCGGTAGAGCACTTGGTATGCAGGCGGCACTGGGGAACGGTAATCAGGGTCATACGCGTGCGCTATCGCATTGAGAAGCACAGTCTTGCCACTGCCGTTTGCGCCCGTGATGTGCAGGTGTTCGGGTCCGGTCAGGATAAGAACCTCGGGAAAATCTTGGATTTGAAGCAGATAATCAACTTTATAAGGTTGTGTTTCACGTGAAACGGTGTTTTGGGTGTATGCATTCTTAAGGTCGGCGCTCTGCGGTGTAGACGCGCAAGAGTCGTTCTTCACCCGATGTAATTCCAGTACCTTCCGCCCCAGTGGGAGCGCATCCTGAACAAGTTCCAGATAGATACACTCCTGCACGCGCAGGTTCTTTTGGGCTTCTCCAACTGCCGCCCGCGCATCCGCCACCATGCTTTCGTGGGCTGTGTGAAGTTTCCCGGCAGAGTGCTCTGAACTGTTTTTATCCAGGCCCATAGCCATGCCAGGTTTCCGCTTTGACCGCTCAAATTCGCGACCTCGGCGGGCGTTGCGATCGAGCTTAATCTGGTTCTCGGCACGCTCACGCACAGCCTTACGCGCCTCATTCTTCGCCTCGGTCACGCGACGCTGAGCTGCCTGCTGTTCGGTCTCCAGCGCCTGCCGGTATGTGCTGTAGTTACCCTCAAAGAGGCGCAGATGAGCCAGTCCCTGGCGGTCGGCGTGAAGCTCGGCAATCACGTGCACGCGCTCCAGTAGGTCGCGGTCGTGGCTAATGATGAGCGCTGGGCAGGGCAGCGCCTCCAGTGTCGTGAAGAGCTGGGCTTTCGCCGCGGAGTCCAGGTTGTTCGTCGGCTCGTCGAGCAGAATGAACTCTGGGTCTGAACACAGAAGCGCGGTGAGTGCGGCTGTGACCGTCTGACCACCTGAAAAGGTGCTAAGGGGACGCATCAGAAGGTTGTGACGGGCCTGTGTATCGGTCGTAGTGAGGGCAGGACCAAAACCATGTTCGGCAAGGGCTACGAGGGTGCGTTCTTCAATATCCCAGGCGTCGCCTATGGTGTCGTAAAGGTAGGGGGAATAGTCGCCCGATTCCAGCGCATCAAGCGCCTGCAGTATTTTTGTAATTCCAAAAATATCAGCAAGATGCTGATGCCCACTCAACCCTAAATCTTGCGGTAGGTACGCTATGCGCGGTGGGGTACTGATTGTGCCTTGACTAGGATTTATGTCGCCAAGAATAAGTCTGAAGAGGGTAGTTTTTCCGGCGCCGTTATCGCCGATAAGCCCGGTGAGTGGCGCAGAAAATACCGCGGAAAGGTCTGTGAAAAGTGGGGGCTCACCCGGATGTGCATACGAAATATGGTCGAGTGTAATGTGACGTGACATGGGCCGAGTTCCTTCGAATGGGTGCTCGGATTCCCGCCATCGTAGTGCACGTTAGGCATGAGAATATGAAAAAACCCGAGCGCGGTCTGTAGGTACACGTAAGCCCGGGTAGTGGGGTGGACGCATAAAAGCGCATTGACCTGGTGTCGTTGGATCCGGGCTTATGCTCGGTGGGTCATTTCTTTGATGCCTCCTAGATTCCGAAGGTCACCCCGGTCGCGCCTTGGGTGGCTTCGGTTCAACAATGCGTTCAGCTCGCAGGTTACCCCCGTGGTGGGGTAGCGCGGATAGAG
>NZ_KV808306.1:15498-38626 GCF_001812205.1 Rothia sp. HMSC069C10 | reverse complement strand
GGGGTAGCGCGGATAGAGAGCTGATGGCTCCAGCATAGGGAGCGTGCGGGTGCTGAGTCAAGCACCCTCCCACAAAACCGCCTGACAAGTGCCGATATCCCCTAGAGAACGCAAAAGGAGGGGCGACACCGCACGGTGCCGCCCCTCCTTTTAGGCATTAAATCTGCGCGCGTACAACGCGCGAAACGCTATTACGCCTCGTGGCGCTCACGGTACATGCCCAGCGGGCCCGCATCCGCGTACGCCTGAGCGTCGTTGTAACGGTACAGGCGCGGCGGGCGGTGACGGGTGCCCTCCACGCGGCGGCCGGTGTCAATAATCGACTTCGATGCCGCAATCTGGCGGCGGAAGTTCGCCGGATCCAGGGTGCGACCCAGAATCGCCTCGTACACCTCACGCAGCTGCGCCAGGGTGAACTCCTCACCCAAGAAAGAGTGCGCAATACGCGAGTACTCGACCTTGTTCTGCAGGCGGTAGAGCGCGTACTCAATGATTTCGTTGTGGTCGAAGGCGAGCTCGGGCAGCTCATCCACCGGGAACCAGCGGATGTTCTCGTGCACGCGAGTGTTCGCGACCTCGGTGGCGGGAATCGATGCCCAGTACACCACGGAAACCACGCGCTCGTGATCAGTGCCGGGTGCCGGGTCGGGCTCGCCCACAACGCGGGCGGCGCGCGCCTCGGGGGTGCGCAGAACGTCACCGAATGCGTAGAGCTGCTCCAGGTAGCCGGGCTGCAGGTTAGTTGCGCGCTTCAGGGTCGAAGCGGCTGCCTCTTCGAGGGAAAGATTCGGGTTGAGCGGACCGCCAGGAAGCGCCCACTGGCCCTTATAAGGCTCGCGGAGGCGGCGAACCAGCGGCAGCCACAGGGTAGGGTGGGTTTCGTTTTCCTTGGGGCGCAGTGCCAGAATAACGGTCGAGACGGCGAGGGATACAGAGGTGTGGTCCACGTCGTTGTGCTCTTCAGTGGCGACTGCGCCGGGAAGAGGCTGGGATGCGATGCTCATTCAGGCCTCCTGTGCGAATGGGTATCGATAGGTGTGCATACTCTACCCATTTTAAGGGGTTAATAGGGTAAAAATGCACGCAAGGCACCCGCTGACCCGAAAACCGGTACCATCCGCGTCGTGTCAAGGGGAAAAGTTCAGGTACCGGACACACCAAAGCGCCTCTCCTGCCTGCCCAATAGGACAGAGAGGAGAGGCGCTCCAGCGTCTACTTATGCAACGTCTAACTATGCAATTCTAGGGTGCATGTCGGGGGTGCGGACTAGTCAATCTGCAGCTCGCCCATAGCGTCCCAGCCGTCGCCGTCAACTAGGCGAGAAACAATCTTCGGGGTTGCGGTCAGCATGGGGCGCATGTCCTTCAGAGCCTGCTGGAAGTGGTCAGAGTTCACGTGCGGGCCAGCTGCGTCGTCGTTGAAAGCCTCGAGCAGAACGAACTCGTTCGGGTCCTCAACACTGCGGGACCACTCGAAGAACTTATTGCCTTCCTCGGCGCGGGTTGCCTCGGTGAAAGCGCGGGTCTTCTCAATCCACTGGTCAGCGTATTCGGGCTTGACGGGGAACTTTACAGCAATGAAAATCATCGGAACTCCTTGGTTGAAGAGTAGATACGTACCCTTCCAGTTTAAGCCCCGGGTGCTCGCCGGCGCTGAAGAATAGGGTTTGAGGTAGCGGTTTTAGCTTGTGGCTTTAACCGCTGTGTCGAGTGGCTTTTGTGGTTTAACGAGCCGCCGCCTTGAGAACTTGCAGGGCGCGTTCCAGCGCCGCACGGTCTGCCGCAATGGCGGCTGCCCTCTGCGGGCTGGCGGAGTCGCCTCCGAACGCCGCGTTGTAGTACATGCCATCACCCAAAAGCAGCACGGCGCGGGCAATCTGCTCATCACCCAGTTCCGCGAGGACGAGCGCATGCCAGCCCTCCTGCACGCGTGCCATGGTCTGCTGGGCGAGCTCATTATTGTTCTGCGCCAGGCGGCTGAGGGCAATGAGGGCACGGTCGAACGGGGTGTTATCCGGCGTGGAGGAATTGATGTAGTAGGCGCTTGCGCCCTCGGGCGCCTGCTCCATTGCCGCGAAGTCCTCTTCAGCCAGGGTGAGGGTGCGTTCTGCGAGCGCTTCAAGGAGCGCCTTCTTGGATGAGAAGTGGTAGAGTAGCCCGCCCTTGGAAACCTTGGCGGGGGTGGCGACGGCGTTGAGGGTTGCGGCGCGTTCTCCCGAGCGAATCAGCAGGTCGACGTAGGTGTCGAGGATGTGTTCGCGGGAGTTGTTGGCGCGCTGTTTGCGGTGGTTGGGGGTGGTCATGGGTACCAGTCTAACCGCTTGAAACTATACCGTCCAGTTGGTATAGTTAATCTTCGTTTATGGCCCCGTCCGGACCCCTAAAACCTCACTAAAAGACCTAGCCCAAAAGACAGGCCGAGCTGATGCCGCCGCATCAGCCGACACCTTATAGACGCACGAAAACAACCCATGACGAATCACAATCCGCACACCACGGCTCTGCCCATTCACGCCCCCGACCAGAAGACCAAGCGCTGGGCGGCACTCGGTGTGCTCATGCTCCCGGTGCTCCTGGTCTCCATCGACAACACAGTGCTTGCCTTCGCGGTGCCCGCAATCGCTAAGGCGCTGAGCCCCTCCTCCGCGGAGCAGCTGTGGATCGTTGACTCCTACTCCCTGGTGCTCTCCGCCCTGCTCGTGCCCATGGGCGCTATCGGTGACCGCATCGGTCGCCGCAAGCTGCTGCTCATCGGCTCGACCGGCTTCGCGGCAATCTCTGCGCTCGCGGCATTCGCGCCCTCCGCGCTGATGCTCGTGGTTGCCCGCGCCCTGCTTGGCATTTTTGGCGCCATGCTCATGCCGGCAACCCTGTCGATTATTCGCAATATCTTTGTGGATGCGACCGAGCGCCGCATCGCTATTGCCGTGTGGGCTTCGGGCTTCTCGGCGGGTGCGGCGCTGGGCCCGATTGTGGGTGGTTTCCTGCTGGAGCACTTCGACTGGGGTTCGGTGTTCCTGCTCGCTGTGCCGATTCTGATTCCTCTGCTGATTCTCGCCCCGATTATGGTTCCCGAGTCGAAGGACCCGAACCCCAGCCCGGTGGATCCGCTGAGCATCCTGCTGATTATGACCGGCATGACCGGCATTACCTTCGGTCTGACTCACACCTCCGAAACCGGGTTCGATGCGGTGGCTATCAGCACCATCCTTGCCGGCCTGTGCTTCATTGTCCTGTTCGTGCTGCGTCAGCTCAACCGCGAGAAGAACGATATTCAGCCCATGCTGGATGTGCGCCTCTTCCGCAACACCGTGTTCACCGGCGCGATTACCGCAAACCTCATCTCCATGATGGTGGACGTTGGCTTCATCTACTTCGCCTCCCAGCACCTGCAGTTGGTCTCCGGTCTGCCGCCCATGTACGCCGGTATGCTGCTGATTCCCGGTACCCTGGCAATCATTATCGCCGGTCTGGTGATTGCGCGCGTGGCGGTGCACTTCCACCCGGCGCAGGTGGTGTCTTTCGGTCTGGCGCTCCACGCTGCCGCGTTCGCGGTGCTCGCCTTCCTGGGTGCGCACAACGACTTGGTGATTATCCTGATCTTCATTGTGCTCGGTACCGGCATCGGTATTGCGCAGACCATTTCGAACGACCTGATGCTCTCCAGCGTGCCGCCGCGTAAGGCTGGTGCGGCATCCGCGATCTCGGAGACCTCCTACGAGACAGGTACGGTGCTCGGCACCGTCATCATTGGTGGCATGCTCACCGCCGTCTACCGCGCAAATGTGGTTGTACCCGACGGCCTGGATGAGACTCTCGCCGACCACGCCCACGAAACCCTCGGCGGTGCCGTGACGGTCGCAAGCCAGGTGGGTGGCGAGCAGGCGAACCAGCTGCTCTCCTCCGCATTCGCTGCCTTCGACTCCGGCGTGGTGCTGAGCTCCGCATTCAGCGCCGTGCTCATGGGTGTTATGGCCGTCATTAGCTACTTCATGATCCGCAAGGCACCGCGCGAAATGAAGCCCGCTGACCACTAATTCCGCGCACTAACTCTGCGCGCTAACCCAGCGAGCGCACTAATTCGGAACACATAAGCCCCGCCTCCTGACGCTACCGCAACATCGGGAGGCGGGGCTTTTTTGAAACCCTTCCACCTGCGCATTTAAAGGTTCAGCACAGGTGCCGGTGGTACGGTAAAAACAGCGGGCTCGCGCCCGCAAAGGACGCCCCAAAAAGACGTCCTGAAAAGACGCGCTGACAAGACCGAGGAACCAGCGGCTCCACACAACTCAAGGAGGAACGCCACCATGGGACTCAAAGACTGGATAGCACCCTTCATTACACTGCTGATTGGTGCCAGCACCATCTTCATTTCCTACAAGAACTACCAGGCGCAGGCGGCGGCAAAACCCTCCGAACTGGCACGCCTAGAGCTGTGGAGCAAGCTACTGACCGAAGCTGGCATGGATATCAGCGCGCTACCTGACCCGGAGAGCCTCACCTCCGACCAGCGCGTCGTCCTCGAAAACTACCGGGTCTTCCTCAAACGTGCCTCCCTCGAATCGAAGCTGCGTAAAGTCGGCATCGACAGCAACCGCGTGTTCAGCCTGCTCATGAAGCGTGCGCACTCCTCCGTGAAGCCCACGCCCATCCCCATTGGCGACTCGATTAGCTACTACCGCCTGATTCTACGTGCTCTGCTGTACATTTGGGTTCCGCTGGCCGTGATTTTCATCGGCGTGCCCATCATCGTGGTCACCATCGCCTACCTGATTGGCCTGTTCACGAACCACCGCGGCAATCTGTCTGACTTTGTACTCTCCCCGCTCGCCGTGGTGCTCCTGATTGTTGGTGCGGTCGCCGTCGGTGCCCTCGTGTACCTGCAGAACCGCATTATCTACGCGATTATCGCGAACAACGTGTACTTCTACTTCTGGGATATTTACGGCTCTAAGAAGGGCACCCGCGATTCGAAGCATGCCTACAGCGAGCGCCTGTCGGCTAAAACCTACGCCGACCAGCTGTTCTTGGGTCAGCAGGAGTTCGCCCAGCAGTTCCGCGAAAATATGTACATGGCGGGTATTCAGGAGATTGACGAGTACCCGCGTGTGCTCAGTGATAGCGTGATGCTACCGCGTAACTACCGGGTTGTTGAAACTACCGAGGGTGAGGACCGCATTGACCGGGCGGTGAACTGGGTGCGTTCCAAGATCGGTTTTGAGCGTCTGGAACCTCGCATCATCTACACGCTCGAACATAAGGACGCGCACAAGGATGAGCAGAAGGATGCACAGAAGGATTCTGCGCACGGTGAGCCGGTAGCTACTGAGCAGGGTGTTTCTGGGCAGCCCGTAGAGACTCCGGCTCAGGATCAGCAGGAGGATGCGCAGAAGGCTCCGGAGGCACCCGCCTCGGAGGAGCCCATCGTTGCGGAGGTGCCCGTTGGCGCGCCTGCCGAGGATCCGGCTGATGCACCCACCGAGCCCGTCACCGGAGACGCCACCGAATCCTCTGCCGTATCTGGGGTATCTGCCGCATTCGGAGAGGATGATCCCACGGAGGTGTTCAACCCCATCACACAGAACGCCGCTATCGGCGAGAAGGCTGACGGTGAGAAGCCTAAAAACTAAATAGCCGCCCGGAACACAGAAAAACCCCGGAGCACAGAAAATCCCCGCAGTGCCGGAATCCGGGCATGAGAAAAGGGTCGCAGCCTACGAATCGCCATTGAATCGTAAGCGTGCGACCCTTTTCCTTTCCCTTCAAGGAGGAGCAGAATCGGAGGTACCGCCCGACCAAGAAGAGCCAAATGATGCGCCCCTCCACCAGTAGAGGTTGCCTGGCAGAAGAACCCGCAAGAGCGGGTCGGCAGAGCGCCCGGCAGAGGAGGCATCACGCGTGAGGAACCGCCCCTCAACCCACAAAAGAACAGGTTGAGCCCGCCAAAGAACGGGTTGCCCAAAGAATGGGTTGAGGGAACAGAAAACCCCGAGCTGGCGTATCTCTTGAATCTTCAGAAAATCCTGTATCTTCAGACAATCTTGTCTCTTCAGAAAATAACTACATCTCGGGGTAGGGGAGGGCGATTCGCGCTCCGGGTGGGACCTACCCTCTCCCACCCGGAGGCGAATCGTGGGGATGTTCGCAGTGTCATGAATACATCCCACTGAAATCCCTAACGAAAGTTTGGGGTTTCAGTATGAGCGGTATATGAGCTTACCGCTGTCTATGCCGCAACCTCGGGGTTACGGGAGATAACAACCTTCACCACGTTGTGCTCGGCAGCGTGGCTGAACAGGTCGTATGCCTCCTCGAACTGGTCGAAAGTGAAGCGGTGGGTTGCCATTGCCTTAGCGTTCAGGCGACCGGAGCGGACCATGTTCAGCAGGTTGCCGACGGTATTGCAGTTGACCAGGCCCATGTTGATGCGAACGTTAGAAATCCACATGGTGTTCAGGGGCAGCTCAACGGGCTTGCCGTGCACGCCAGCGTTAGCGATGTTGCCGTAGGGGCGAACAATCTTGGTGCAGGTCTCGAAGGTCTGCGGAACGCCCACAGCCTCAATTGCCACGTCCACGCCCAGGCCGTCGGGGGAGAGAGCCTTAATCTTCTCGATGAAGTCCGGGTCTCCCGCGTTGACCTTATCGGTTGCACCCAGCTCCAGTGCCTTGTTCATGCGGTTCTCGTCGAAGTCGACGGTGATGACGCGGCCGGCACCGCAGAGGTTAGCGGTCATGATTGCACCCAGACCCACGGGGCCTGCACCCACGACAGCGACGGTGTCGCCGGGCTTGGTGTTGCCGTTCAGAATACCGATCTCGAAGCCGGTGGGCAGTGCGTCGGTGAGGAAGAGGACGTCCTCATCGGTCAGACCCTCCGGAACCAGGTGGACCGAGGTCTCTGCGTAGGGAACACGCACGTACTCTGCCTGGGTGCCGTCAATCATGTAACCGAAAATCCAGCCGACACCACCAACGGTCTGGCAGTGCGAAGGCTGGTTCGCCTTACAGTAGGAGCACTTACCGCAACTGGTCACGGCGGGAATGATGATGCGGTCGCCGACCTTTAGGTCAGTCACCGCGGAGCCAACCTCGGTAATGGTACCGACAGCCTCGTGGCCCAGGATGCGTCCGTGGTCCACCTCGGGGCAGTCGCCCTTCAGGATGTGCAGGTCAGTACCGCAAATGGTGGTGGTGTCGACACGGGCGATAACGTCCGTGGGCTCAAGAATGGTGGGGTTCGGGACTTCCTCCCAGGCGCCCTTCTGGTCGGGACCGTGGTATACATATGCCTTCATGATGACTCCTTCTTTGAAGCTCTAATGAGGGTGTAGTGACTGCTTTATCACTACATGTATCAACCCATAAGAAATATTTGATAGGTTGTATTTTCATTAAACCCGACGTGTTGAATTATGCGCTTTTATTACGCGGAGTGTATCTTTTGGTTCTTTAAACATGAACATGATTCACTTTGGGTATTTAAGACCTGTAAAAAACGCACGAGGCGCACCCCCCAAACAGGGATGCGCCTCGTGCGTTTACTCGTGCGTTTACTCGTGCGTTTAATCGAGAAAAGTTGGATTGAGTCGAGGTTGAGCTGGGCTTAGCTCTTCAACTGGATTTAGCTCTTCAGCTGGGCACGCGCTCGCGAACGAACCGCCGTCACCGCCCACACCAGCACAAAAGCCGCCACCATCGACAGCACAATCGTGCCACCGGTCGGCAAGTTAAACGCCCACGACAGGTACAGGCCAACAATCGAGCAGATACCGCCAAACACCGGCGAGAACACCATCATCGACCCCAGTCGGCGGCACGCCAGGCGGGCTGCCGACGCCGGAATCACCAGAAGCGCCAACACCAGCACATTACCGAGCGTCTGCAGACCCAGCACCACAGAAATGGTTACCAGAACGTACAGCACAATATCCAGGGCAAGCACCGGCAGGCCCATCGCGCGGGCACTCTCACGGTCCAGGCTGACCGTCACAATCTGGCGGTGGAACAGCCACAGCACCAGCAGAATAACGGCACCCATAATCGCCGCCTGGGTAATGTCCTCATTCGAAACACCCACAATCGAGCCGAACAAGAAATCCTGCACCGACCCCGAATAGCCCGGCGCCAACGAAATAATCACAATACCCAACGCAAAGGACGCCGCGAAGAAAATACCGATCACGGAATCCTCGCGTAGCCGCTGATTCTGGCTAAAAATAGCCACCAGAATAGCCGTCACCACGCCCGCGGTCAGACCGCCCATGACCAGGTTGCCGCCCAGCACGAACGCCACCGCAAGACCCGGGAATACCGAGTGTGCCACCGCATCGCCAATGAAGACCATGCCGCGCATCAGCACGTGACAGCCCACCACACCGGTGACCACCGACGCGAGCAGTACCGCCGCCAGGGCGCGCGGAAGGAACGCCAGAGACGGGTTGAACAGGTCGGCAAGAAAATCGATAGGAGTAATCAACGGGCACCCCCGGTAGAAGCAGTATGGGCGGGGGAGAGAGAATGATCAGAAGCGCAGGAATCCGGCAGCTCGTGGCCGTACTCATCCAACGCACCACCGGCACAGGTGAAGCCCGTGCGGGCGTGGCCCTGCGCCTCCTCAATATCGTGACCGTGCAACCACGTATGCAGCTGCTCCAGGCTAAAGGAGTCCGCCGGACCATCCAGGTGAATATTGCCGCGCACACCGCACAGACGCGAGCAGGACTCACGCGCCGCCAGCATGTCATGCGTAGACATCAGAATCGTGATGCCCTCGCCCGCCAACTCACGGTACAGGCGAGTCAGAGTGGTCTGAGTCGGCGCATCCACGCCCGTAAACGGCTCATCCAACAGCAGTAGGGAGGGGTTCGCCGCCAAAGCGCGCGCCAAAAGAACCCTCTGACGCTGACCACCGGAAAGCTCCGCAATGGAAGCATCCTGCAGGTGCAGAACATCGGTGCGTTCCATCGCCGAAAAAACCTGAACCCAATCCTTCTTCGCCGGGCGGCGGAAGAACCCAATCTCACGCACGCGACCGGTCATCACCGTGTCCTTAACGGTCAGCGGAAAATCCCACTGGAACTGGTGCTTCTGCGGCACATAACCAATATGCGCACGCGCCACACGCGGCGACTCACCCAGCACCCGAACCTGACCGGACGCCGGGCGAATCAGACCCAAAATGGTGCGCAGTAGCGTGGTCTTACCGGCACCATTAGCACCAATCAGACCCGCAAACTCGCCACGCTCCAGGGTCAGGGACAGATCCTTGAGGATGGAACGGCGCGCGTAGCCGGCGTACAGGTTTGAAATCTCTAGGACGGGCTCAGTACCCGCTGTTACCGATGCGCTCACGAACGGTCACCGCGCACTTCATCCAGAGCCTCACGCTGAGCGGAGGCGCGGCGGCGACGGGAGGCGATGAACGCGCCCACGCCCACCACGACCACGATGCCAGCGACAATAGGACTCCAGGAAATCGTGAACTCAGCACGGAAACCGCTCTGATCGCTCGCTGCGGCGGCAGAAGAAGAACCGGATGCCTGTGCACCGGACGCCTGGGTACCGGCGGCCTGAGAAGTAGCAGAAGCCGAACCCGAGGATGCAGAACCGCGAGCCTGCGCCTCCATCGCGTACAGGGCATCAGCGCTCGCAGAATCGCCCACCGCAAACTTCAGGTAGCGGGTATCAGACACAGTCGAACCGTCAGACAGCTCAGCGCTCGCGGTAACCTTCAGCAGGTACTCGCCCGGGGCGGTGAACACCCAGTTCGCGTGGGTGTGAGTGTTCTTCTCAACCCACAGCTTCTGCGGCTCACTCTTGGTCGAGGACCACAGCACCTGCGGTGCCGAGAAGTTGCCGTTCTCCAGGTACAGGCTGAACGTGCCGGGGCCGCTCACCTGCTCCAGGGTCAGGTTCACGCCGCGGTTCAGCTTGGACACCAGCTGCGGATCCTGGGTGTTCCAACCCGGCCAGATCACGCCCTTAGTTTCGGTCTGCGGAATCACGTACACCTTAGAGCCGGCGGGCGCACCCACGAAGGAGTAACGCGGGTCGTTCGGCACCTCAAGGATCGCCTTATCGCTACCGCGGTAGATGACCTCGTCTAGGCTGCGCCAGACGGGGGTTTCGCCGTGGTCGTCGTGGAGCATGAGCTCAAACTTGCCGTTGTTGAAACGAGGACCCATATCCACGTGACCGGCAGAAATTTCGGTGCGGCCGGATGCGACCGGCTGCTCCGCCGACAGGGTCTGGGTGAGAGCGCGCTCGCCGCGGCTCAGGTTGCTGTCGCTCGGCTGAGCGGAGGCGCTCTCGGTGGTTGTCGGGGTGGTTTCCGCGTGTGCCATACCCAGGGGTGCGAGCATGAGGCTGGCGCCCAGAGCCAGGGCGGGCAGGGCGCGGCTACGTGAGGAGCGGGAGGGGGTGGTTGAGTTCATCATGAGGACTTCCTTGGATCATGACCGAAACGGTGTGTGAAAGATTATCTATATGCTGATACGACTATATAAGCTTGTGGGTAGCTTAAAACCGGGTTACGAGGTGCTTGCCTCCGAGCAGCTAGCACCCGAAGAATCGCCGCCAGAACTAGCCCCCGAGCACAGCGCAATCGTGTGAGCATTCGCCAACATCATCTGCGCGTAGTGAGGAGCCTGCGCATCCAGGGTGTCCGAATAGAGCACCCCGGTACGCACCTGAGCCTCCCGAGCCAGCTCCGTGAGAACCGGTGAACGCATCGCCGTGGACTTGTCCAGATAAATTGCTGGAACCTTCAAATCCTCGACCGTGCGACGCAGGCGCTGACGCTGCTGAATGCTCGGCTCGCCGCTGGCGCTGGCACTCACAAAACCGGCAATGTGCAACCCGTAGGTGCTCGCCAGGTAGCGGTAGCCGTCGTGCGTGGTGACCAGGTTGCGTGCCGACTCCGGCAGACCCCCGTACACCTGACGCAGCTGAGCGTCCAGGGCGTCAAGCTCCTTCATGACCTGCTCGGTGCGGGTCGCGTACTCGCTCGCACCCTCCGGGTCGGCGGAGATGAGCGCGTCACGAATGACCTGCACGCTCGCCTTCGCGTTCGGCACCGAATGCCAAATGTGCGGGTCGATTTCGCCGTGCACGTGCTTGCCCAGAACGGCCTGCGCCAACAGATACACCTGACCGCGATGCTCCGAAGCACCCGAACGCAGGAAACGGTAGCTGCCGCCGGCGGGCACCTCCTGCAGGGTGCGGGAGGGGACCGCGACCACGGTGCGGTTCAGTTCGTACTCTACGGCGCCCTGGGAGGAATCCGCGCGAAGCACGAGCCTGCCGTCGCCGGTGCGTGCCGTAATATCGGCGTGACCTGCGGAAAGAACCTTGATCTCGGCGGCAGAAACGTTCTGTTCTTTCGCCAGACGGTCCACCAGCTGTTGCGGGTCACGACCGACCGCGCAGTACAGGGTGCCGCGCGAAGAACGCACCGATTCCGGCGCGTTGACCGCGGTGGCGCTCAGCTCAATGGCGTACTCGCCGGCATCACTAAACGCCCACGACAGGTGCGTATGCGCCTGCAGGGGTAGCTCCAGCGAACCCATATCGCCGGTACGAATCGCGGTGTCCCCCTCACGGGTGAGGTTCACGCCGCGCGCATGCGAATCGCACAGCATCTCCACCGCGCCGAAGGTCTGCGTAATAAACGCCGCCAACTGCGCATTCGACGAATCGGTGGCGGTGCGCGCCCGCACGCTCTGCACCTCAAAGCGCATGCCGGCCTCCGAAGAATCGGCGGGGGCAGACTCGTTCTGCCCGCCCTCCTCAACGCGCAAACCCAGCCAGATGGAGTCCAGGGAGGCATCCTCAACAATGGCTTCCAGCTTGCCGCCGTACTGCTCGATTTTCTCCGCAACAGCCACGGACACGACCCCGGCGGGCAGGTTCGCCTCAACCATTTTGCTGAGCTTACGCTGCTCCAGCAGCAGGCCGTTCGTCAGGGCACAGCGGGCGTAGGCGACATCGCGGATATCGCGCAGGCTCGGCTCGTACGAGTGTGGGTCGGCACCGGCGGGCACGAGGGAGTGCACGCTGGCGCGGTCGCCGGCAATCTGCTGCGCCAAATCCGCCAGAATCGGGGTCGTGGCGACCACGCGCATCCGGTCGGAGGAGGCGTTCTCGGTGCTGGCGCATCCGCTCAGCGCGAAGGCACCAGCCCCCACCCCGGCACCTGCCGCAATGCGGGAGGCGAGGGTGAGGGCGGCGCGTCGACTATAGGCGTGTGACCCCTTGCCGGTATGCCCGCTATGCGGTGTCACCGCTGCGGTCCTTTCGGCGTGCCGAACGCAGAATCATGGCACCGAGTGCCAGCGCCAGAATGGAAGTGCTGACCATGAACGGGTCGATGACCACACCGGTGTTCGGCAGCTTACCTGCAGCGGCTGCCTTCTGCGCGTTCGCGAGTTCCTGACTGGTCAGGGCGCAATCCTCACCGGAGGCGGTCTTACCGACGATGCGCACCTTGGATCCGTCGGGCTTGGTAACGATGCCGGTGGCTTCGTCTACGGTGCCGTTGACGGGGTTCTTGGCGGTGCTCTTCTCGCCGCCGTTGTTGGCGCCGTTAGCGCTGTTAGCGTTGCCGCCGTCCTGCTTGGTGTCTGCCGCACCCTGCGCGTTGTTGCTTGCCGGGGCGTTATCGGGGTTGCCGACGGTGAAGTGCAGAACCGATTCGCTGCTGACCTGCTGACCGTTCTTCAGGCGTGCAGTCCAGCCGATGGTCACGGTGTAGCGTCCCTCAGCGGTGAACACCCAGTTGCTGTGCTGGTGGGTGTTTGCGGGCACCTGGAAGGAGCCGCCGCTACGTGAATCGAAGACCTGCTGACCGGCGGAACCGAAGTTGCCGGAGAGGAAAGTAGACATGGTGCCGGGTCCCTCAAAACCGTTGAGGCTCATGGTGACGGGGCCGTCGAGCTGCTTGAGCAGTTCGGGGTCCTGGGTGCTCCAGCCGAGCCAGGGCACGCCCTGCTGCTGGGTTGCGCCGATCATGTGCACGGGGGTGCCCGCCGGGGCGATGTTCTCCATGCCTGCGGGCAGGTTGATCTTCGCGGCGTCATTGAGCACGAACTCGAGTGCGCCGGGGGAGACGTGGCGGGCGGGGCTGGTGCGGTCGTCCTTCACACTGCTGGTGAGGTTGCCGCCGTTGAGCACGGGACCTACGTCAAAGTGACCGTGGGTGACTTCTTCACGGCCGCTGTGCTCGGCGGTGTTGACCACGGCGAGGGTGGGGATGCTGGTCGGTGCCTGGGCTGCCTGGTTGCTCTGCTTGTTGTCCTTCTGAGCGTCCTTGGAGTCCTTGGCATCTTCGGCGGGAACCTCGGTGGCGATGCACTGCTGGTTCAGGCTGCCGGGCAGACCGGAGGACAGCACGCCGTTGCCGGTAATGCCGCCGCCGTTGCTGCTGGGCGCGCTAATGTTCTGGGCGTTGGAGCCCTTCACACTGGATCCCTTCGCGCTGGTGGCGTTGCCGTCCTTGTTTTCACCCTTGTCAGAGCCGTTATTGGTGTTGTCGGTGCCGCTGATAGCGGTAACACCAGATCCGCCCTGGGCCGCCTGCTCACCATTTGCCGCCGCCTTCGCGCCGTTCGGGTCGGTCACCTGCGCGGCGTTCTGACCGTTCACGGATCCATCCACGCGGCGAATACCGGTGGATGCGCTCGCCTCCGCAGATGCACTAGCCTCAGCACTTGCGGAGGTAGATGCGCTGGGGCTGCCGGTGGCGCTCTCGGTGGCGGTGGAGGTCGCCTCGGGGGTTTCGGTCGCTTCCTTCGTTGCCTCGCTGGTTGCTTCCTTCGCGGCGTTCTGCGCGTTCAGGAGCTTGAAGCCGTCCTCGGCGTTGGTGCCCACGGCGATGGTGTAGGTCGCCTCGGAGCTGACCGGGGTGCCGTCGGCAAGGGTTGCGGTGGCGCGGAACGTCAGCTGGTAGATGCCGGCGCGGGTGAATGCCCAGCTGAGGTGCTCGTGGCCGCCAGAGGTGATGGTGTGCGGTGCGAGCTTGTCGTTGGTGCTGAAGACGCGCGGGTTGTCGCGACCGGATTCGGTGAAGACTTCGGCGCGGCCGCCTTCGGGTACGCTGCTACGCACGAGTTCAAGGTTGATGGTGTTGTCCTTGAGCGCGCCGGGGCGGATTCCTTCCGCACCGAGGCCGGGGTAGAGCAGGCCGCGGGTGCGGGTGGAGGGAATGTAGAAGATGTCGGTGCCTTCGGGGGCAATGTAGTCGTAGCCTGCTACGACGTTGGTGTGTGCATCCTCGACGTCGGGCAGGTGGAAGACGGTGCGGGCGGGGTTGAAGCGTCCCTGCTGGCCGGGGCCGGTGTCTGCGAGGGTGGCGAGGGTGAACTGGTTGCCGTCGAGGAATGCGTTGAGCATTTCGGTGTGTACGCCCGCGATGACGTAGTCACCTTCGTAGTTGACGTAGGCGCGCGACTCGGTACCTGCCTGGGTGCCGGTCTGGTTTTCCTGTGCCTGTGCGGCGGTGAAGGTGCCGACCTGGGGGAGGGCGAGGGGTGCCCCGAGTGCGAGGGTGCATCCGAGGGTGGTTGCGCTGAGTAGGCTCAGGGGTTTGGTGCGTCCTTGCATGGTGGCTCCTTGGATGACTGCTCGTTGGCTGGCGCGTTGCCCGATGCTTTCGGGGTTTGCCCGATGCTGGGTCCGGCGGCCTGTTGCCGGTTTCTCCCCTGCGTCCGGGGTGCGCTCTGCCGTGTTTTTCTCTTTGTGGATGTACGTGGTGTGCGTTTTTGGGCGCGCCTCGGCGCACACGTGTTTCTGAGAATCACTATACTCACTTAGGTTCTAAATGACAATTATTTGCAAAAGAGCTACCCTAGGAAATAGAAAAATGAGAAAGGTTGTCATGAGCTCTCAGAAGCAGACCCAACGACGGGTCACCACACACACCCCCGCACTCTTCATCCCCGGCGGCAAGCCCGCCCTCCGCCGCGCAGCCGCATTCCTTTCCGCCGCAGCGCTGCTCGCGCTCGCCGGCGCTGCCCCCTCCCTGCCCGCCGCCGCAGGCCCCGACGACGGCAAAATCGTCACCACCAAGGGCCACGTTGACGCCCCCAAGGCATACTGGGACGAGCAGAACGGCACCTTCGTCCTCATGAACGAGGCGAACCCCTACAAGACCGGTGCAGACACCTACGAACTGGACAAGACCGTCAACTGGGTCGGCAAGGGCTACAGCACCAGGGACGGCAAGTCGCAGTACACCATGACCCTGGGCGACTCGCCCTCCCTGGCGTTCCTCGGCGAACCCGGCCAGACCCTCTACATGGCACCGCACCTGACCTACGGCAACCAGGACCCCATCTGGGCTGGCCTGGGTGCCTCCACGAAGGTGCCCACCGAGCGTTTCCGTGACGGCGTGTTCGCTACCGACATTCTCTCCGTTGAGGGCCCCGGCCGTATGGAGCTCTTCCGCTACAACCCGGACGACGCCCCCGCTGACGTGTACCGCATGCTCTCCAGCAGCTCCACCGGCTGGCACTCCTGGCTGCTCGACAAGGGTAGCCACACCCACAACACCACGACCTTCACCCGCCCCGGCCGCTACGTGGTCACCTACCGCACCGTGGCGCGCTCCACCGACGGCCGCATCATTAGCTCCAAGCCGTCGAAGCTGGTCTGGCAGGTTGGCGGCATGCAGCCCGTGCTCGGTGACGGCACCCCCACCGCCGTGCCCACCGTCGACCGCTACAACGCGGCACCCGTCGGTGACCTGGACGCCGCAAAGTACATGCTGTCCGTGGCACCGCACCGCCTGGACGCCGACCCGGCAAAGAACAAGGACGCTGACGACAAGCTCAGCGACATCACCTTCACCGCCGCGAACAAGAACCTCAAGGGCACCCTGACCCTGTACAACAACGGCTACTTCCTGACCGACCTGCCGGTCGTGAACGGTACCGCCACCTGGTCTGAAATGCTCGGTAGCGAGGGCTCCCAGCTGCAGGCGGTCTTCACCCCGGATACCTCCGACGAGAATAGCGCGGAGGCGTCCCGCTGGATCTCGCACAAGCTCACCTACGAGCCCGGCAAGGCTGAGAGCGTGTACAGCGACGACGGTAACGGCTCCTGGCCCGAAGAAATCCCGGATCAGGCGAACACCGTACTCAGCACCCAGCAGTACACGCCGACCAGCATGGACTACGACGTGACCGTCACCCCGAACGGCAACGGCTTCAGCACCGTTGAGGTTCGCTTCAAGGACCCGAAGGTGCGCGGCTTCATGCGCGGCGGCTTCTACGCCCAGGATGACCCGGTCTACCCGTACCTCGACCTGGAAGGCTCCGTTGAGGATGGCGTGGCGCGCTTTACCTTCCGTGACGAGTCGTTCTACAAGGGCACGGCTCTGCGCGTGAAGATGCTGACCCACCCGGATATGAATGCTTCCGCCTCCACCACTGAGGTTGCAGCGAACTACGAGCCGGGCACCAAGTACACTGCGCACGGTGCGTTGGCTCCCGATAGCGCACCCATTAGTGATGCGCCGAAGCCTGCTCCGGTGGATCCGTCGCCGAGCGCTGAGCCTACCGTCGCGCCGACTGAAGCTCCTAGCGCTGAGCCGAGCGAGGCTCCTTCCGAGGCTCCGACCGCTGAGCCCAGCAACGTTCCGTCGGTGTCCCCCAGCGAGGTTCCGACCGTGCCTGCGGTGCCGACCGCCTCCGCAGAACCGAGCGTGCCTGCTCCGGCGCCCTCCACTCCGGCACCCTCCAGCCCCGCGCCCGCGAACCCGACCCCGAGCGCCCCTGCTCCGACTAGCCCGGCACCGTCTGCGCAGCCGTCCACCCCCGGAACCCCGGGTAACCAGTGCGTGCCCGGCCAGATTGACGGCCGCACCAAGATTTCGCACGGTCACCTGGACATTCAGGCGACCCTGAAGGACCGCCAGCTGTCCGTGGGTCTGCGTGACGACAGCGGCATCATTGACGCTGATTCGACCGTGCGCCCGCTCGATTCGGTCGTGTGGACGGTCAGCGAGAACGCCCGCCGTGTACGCACCGAACGTATGGCTGATGAGAAGCTGAACTTCATGGGCCCGGTCGGCACCGCCTTCTACGGCCTGCCGCAGACCCAGCAGAGCGGCCTGCCCTGGCCCGGCTACAACACGCAGGACATTGACTACTCGCAGCTGCGCGGCCCGGTGCGCCTGCACGTGGTGCCGAAGGTCATGCCTGAGGGTGCGCGCTTCGGCATGTTCACCGAGTCGCTGAACGGTGCGGATGTGCTGCTGGATTCGACGACCGGCAAGACCACGATCGACATTGATTACGCGACGCACGCACATGCGAACTGGGTGTTCTCTGAGCCCGGCCAGTACATGTTTGACGTGCACTATTCTGCGACTCTGGCTGATGGTACTGAGGTGAACAGCCCGGTGCAGCAGCTTGCGGTTGCTGTGGGTAAGAAGGCGTCGGATGCGTGCTCGTTTGAGACTGCCGTGCCGAAGGACCCGAACGCGGCTGCGGACGACTTTAGCGGTGTGCGCCGTGTGGATTCGGCAACCCCGGGCGGTACCGCTGGTGCTAACCAGCCCGGCTCCGCACAGTCTGGTGCCGCGCAGGGTGGTCAGTCCGGTCAGGCTGGTGCTTCTGGTGCTGCCGGTGACGTGAACGCGCAGGGATCCTCTGACGGTTCGGCTGATGGTTCTGCTGGCGGCGTGTACCCGGGTGGTATCTCCGGCGGCGGCGCTGGTGGTGGCTCTTTGGGTCAGTCCGGTGTGTCTGCTTCTTCTGGCGGTGCTAGCTCCCAGCAGGGCGGCCTGGCACGTACTGGTTTTGGTGCGGTGTCTGTGGCTGTGGGTGGCGCACTGGTGCTTGGTGCGGGCACTGTGATGGTGCTGCGTTCCCGCCGCCGCGCTTCGTAGCGCTCGCCGCGTGAGAACACGCTGATACGATAAAGCCCCCGCGGCTGAGAGGATGACTCTCGGCTGCGGGGGCTTTGTTTTTAATTTATGAGGTTGTTATTCTTTGATTTCTTCAAAGCGGGTCGTCACAAAATCTCGATCTTTCTTAGGTGAACGATTGGACACATGGAACAGGTACTTTTTTCTAGGTTGCGCGGTTTTAACATATTCGGAAATCTTCCATCCTTCAGGGGGCTCAAACATCGTGAGTGTGCCGCACTCCTCCGTCTCAAAGACACCCTTCAAACCAATGTCAGTCATGCCACCAAGGTCCGTTCCGCGACGCTCTTGCGTGTACGCCGTAGTCACGGTGCAGGTGGCGGTGAAACCGTCACTGTCATCACGCAGATTTATAGGAATAATAAAAAAGATATATCCAACGCACATCGTCAGAAAAAGCATTGTTATTCTTTCCGACAATTTTCGATTAGATTCCATTGATTTCCTCATTTCTTGATCGATTTACATGTCGACGTCGGCAAGGTCGGTGACCTTCTCGCGACTCCTGAAATAAGGAATGGTCATATAGCCATTGTCCAGCTTATCTACCTGAGCTACATCAGCGGGATTATTCATGTCAGGCCAACGTTCTTGCTCAATCCTGAACCGTACAATCGCCATGAGCCGGTAATTCTTGTGCGTCATGGGACCAAAAGCAGCAATCAGCTCACCTGATCGGGTGTAAAACCCCACCGTATCCTGGTCTTCAACATTCAGCGTTTCGTAATACACGATGCTGTCTATCGCATTAATGGGATAGCGGGTCGGGTTGGCTGACCAGACGCGCTGCTCAATACCCTCGGGAGAGAGGTTCACGTAAGCGACAAAAACATAGCGGGCATAAAGATAGCAGAAAAATACAAAAATAATATTTAATGTATTCAACCAGATGTTCACATTTTCACTTTGAATATTCGCTATAAAAGCAAGACAAGGGAACATCGGAATAAACAGGCAGAGTAACGTCTCAGCGCGAGTTACTCGCTTAATATAAATTCCCTGCGCTTCTTTTTTCTTATCTTGGCGTCGATTAATCTCATACCTAATAATGATGTAGACAGCAGAGATAAAGGACAGCACGAAAATAATTCCGGAGAAAATAATCAGGAAAATACGCATGGTGGGTTCTCGTTTCGTGTGGTTGGTGAATATGGTTCGGTGTTTGGGTCTATCGTATCGACTGCCGTGCGGTGCTACATCTTGATATCCGCTAGGCCGGTGATTTTGTTGCGTCTTCTGTACAGTTTCCTGAACAGGGGTCGGGTCCACTCGAGGCTATCCCACGTATCAACATACGCCAGATCCTGCGGGTCCCGCATATCGGGCCAGCGGTCAAACTCAAGCCGGAACCGTACGATTGCCAGCAGCCGGTGGTTCCTTCCAACGGGGTCAAGCTTGGCGATTTGCTTGCCTTTCTTGGTGTAGAAGGTGGCACTGTCGGTCTCTTCCCCATCCCAGTCCCCCGCCTCCGCCTTACCTTGGAAGTAGAAAACCTGGTCGATAGCCCTAATCGGGTAGGGGGTCACGGTGGCGAACGGTGAGAGCTTCTGCTCCACAGTGTCAGGCGTGATTTTCGTGTACACCAGGTGAACGTGCAGAAGGTGGTATAGGAAGACCAGCAGCAGGATGAACATCAGGAGGTTGAAGAGGATGCCGAGCTCTGCCTGCGTGTAGAGGTAGAACGCGAAGAAACCTGCCGGGAGTGTGGGCGTGAGAAGGCTTATGAGTGCTTCACGGCGGGGCACGCGTGTAATGTAGATGCCTTCGTCGCGTAGCTTCATGTCCTGGCGCAGGTGTCTATCATGCAGGACAACGACAATGATGGCGCCGATAATCGATGCGAGGGTGCAGGTGCCCCAGAGCAGAAGGAAAAAGGTGTGCATGATGTGTGCTCCTCTTTCGCGGTGTTGGTGGTGTTCGTGCCAGTTGTGGCTCTTAGGATGTAGGGGGTAGTCGGCGCTTATCGAGCGGGCTACATGTCGACATCGGCGAGACCGGAGACTTCTCCCCGTTCCCTGAAGAATGGAATTGTCTCACCCCATGTGTCCAACAAGTTAACCTGAGCCACATCACCCGAATTATTCATATCAGGCCAGCGTTCGTTCTCAATCCTGAACCGCACAATCGCCAACAAACGATAATTACCATGAATAATCGGGCAAAACGCAGCAATATGTTTACCTGATTTAGTATAAAATCCAACAATATCTTGGTCATCAATTGAGAGCGCTTCACGGTAGTAAACACTATCAATTACATTGAATGGATAACTTGTCGGCTTGGTGGAAAGAATGCGTTGCTCGACGCCTTCCGGTGAAATTTTTACATAAGCAACATGAATATACCATGAGAACATTAGAAAAATTGAGGTGAAAATTAGAGCAATAAAATCTTGGATAAGATTTATTTTTCCATCATATATCATGGACAAAAAGAAAATTAATGGAAAAAATGGGGATGCGAGACAGCTGAAAATCTCAAAACGATTCACGCGTCTAACATAAATACCCGCAGACTCTCTCTTCTTATCCTGACGCCGATGCACCTCATAACTAATAAGAATATAAGGAATTGAAATGACAGTAAGCACTAATAAGCAACCCCAAAAAATAGTTAAAAAAGTGCTTAGCAATGCTACGCCCTAATCTTTTCGGTTGTTTCCTTCTTCGCTTCTTCCTTCTCAGGAATAGAAATACCCACGGTGACGTACTTCTTCACCGACCACGCATTCATCGCCACCGAGGCAGCAAAGAACAGCGCGGGCAACCACTCCTTGCGTACCAGCGAATAGCCCAGGTACCCGAGCGCGATACACCCCGCCAGGCCAGCCACGCCAATACACACGGCACGCAGGGTACGATACCCCTCAGACCCCTCCTCAAAGCGGGTGCTCTGCAGGTAGAAGAGGCCCTCACGCACAACACGCAGGAACCCAGGGGCCAGGAAAAGCGCAACCGCCAGAGCCACCGGATCATAGCCTGCAGTCATGAAACTGGTCAGAGGAACCACGAGGCACAGAACCGTGAAAATAGCCGCCGACACAACACCCACGCGGGTTGAGAGCCTATTCATCTGCTCCATGCGCTGCAGGTCAGGAATATCGTCATTAGGCTCGATGCGGTAGATAAGGAAGTCGACAATGAACAGCCCGCCAACCATGTACCAGGGGGCGAAGTTCGTCTCTGGGGTCCACAGCATTGCATCCGCGGTACGCAGTGCCCCAAAAGCGGTCAGAGCCGTCACTACAATCAAGCCTACCGCGCTGATGGAGTGAACGAAGATAAAGAAGTGGTGGAAGAGGCCACCGTTTGCTTCATAGCCGTAGCTTTTACTACGCACCGTATCTATGACTGAGAGCCCTATAGGACCTGCAACGAAGAACAGTGCACCCCAAGGCCAAACGTCAATAACACTCATCCCTAGTGATGCAAGGGCCATGAAGATAAAGATAAGCCATAGGAAGATTAGCCATAGGATTCTAAAGGTTTCAGAGATAGCGTTCATACTATTTCCCTTTCAACTATTTGGACTCTGCCGCGCCCCGTCCAGGTTAGGCGGCGGTGCCTACGTGCTGAGGATACCAGGGCATGAGCCCCGAAAGCCCCGAGGTAGCGCGGGGGTGAGCCGCGCATCCCCGGGAGCCTTCAGCCCACAAACCGGCAGGCTACATGTCGACGTCAGCAAGACCCGAAATCTCTTGATTATTCATGAAATACGGAATGACTTCATAGCGGTTATCCAGCTGGTTCACCTTATCCACGTCAGCCGGATTATCCAGCTCAGGCCAGCGACCATACTTAATCCTGAACCGGGTCATAAGCAAGAGATAGTACTCATCATAATTCGGGTTCAACGGGTTAATACGTGCACCCGACTTAGTGAGGAACCACATCCGGCTTGGGGTATCTTCATTCTTCGACTCACTATAAACAACGCTATCAATCGCGCCGATGGGGCAGATCCTCGACCCGCGAACGGGGGTGTGCATATTAATACCCTCAGAAGAAATCTTCATGTATGTGGCGTTGACGTGCCACAGGTAGAACAAGAGGAAAGCAGTCATGAAGATGTAAATACCCTCCGCATAGGGGTTAGTCTCGGGGCCATTGAGCGACAAAAAATAGCGGATAATCGGGAAGCCCGGGATAAAGACAATAACGTACACCAGTAGCGCTCGCAGACGACTAATGTAGATGCCTTCACGCTTCTTCTTCTCGTCGCGGCGTCGATTGATGATGTAAGCGGCAAGGGTAAAAATCGTGAAAATAGTCGTGATGATGGAGCATACGCCCCAAAAGGTAATAGCAGATTCTTGAGACATCATTTAGCTATTCGCTCCTTCGGTCAGGTTGGAGTCGGTGATGGTAGTGGAGTGCGCATCAAGGATGCGCTGCAGATGCTCCGAGGCATACTTGTGGCCAGGTACATGGCGCCTCCAGAAGATATGGTTGAGGGGCGCTCGCAGGCACGGCGACTGCCGCGTGAACGAACGCCCCCTCCATCAGCGACGGCTAATCATGGAACCAAATAAACCGGTTTACTTATCCATCTCGTAGACCCAACCACCGGCGTTGCAGTAACGCTTACCATCCTTCTCAATGATGTAGTAGCCGGGCTCGTGGTTCTCGCACTTCTGGATAACCTCACGGGCCTCTCGGTTAGACTTTTCAAGGTTCGCGGCACGAATTTGGAAGAAAGCAAAGGTCGCAATATACGCCACCAGAACCAGCACGAGAGCGGCAATCGCCATGCCCTTACCCTTGCCGGTGCCGTTCTTAACCATGACCAGAGCGATTACAGCGAAAATAATGGTCGGGATGGTCAGGAACGAACCGATCACAAAAATGCCGGTCAGGGCGGAAATAATGCCCAAGACCAGTGCGGTTACTGCCGCCCACTTCTTCTTTTTCGGTGCCTCGACGGGTGCGCCGTATGCGGGCTGTGCGGCGGGTGCCTGCTGGGTGAACTGCGGCTGCTGCGGTGCAGCCGGCTGCGGGGTGTTTTCAGACATGAAAGTCCTCGTTTCGTATGTGGTTGGTGAATATCCGGAAGCGCACCACCTGCAGGTGGCGTACCTTTCCCAAGGATACTCTATGTGCTTGAAAGCTCTGACAAGTTGAATTGTCGAGTACTTTGATGGTCTATGGGTTAGGTGGCTAAAAAGTTAACTCGGCGCAAGGCTCGGGTGAAGACTGGGCGAC
>NZ_KV808306.1:12791-15398 GCF_001812205.1 Rothia sp. HMSC069C10 | reverse complement strand
GGTGGCGGGCACATCCTTAGCCTATCGCACGGTATCTGACCAGAAGGTTAACTGGGCGCAAGGCTCGGGTGAAGACTGGGCGACCATTCACCGGCGGGTGGGATTGGACCCGTATCCGCCCGAGTTTCTTGGCTGACCGTGGTATGCAGAAGACCCCTGGGCTGAGAGGTAATCTCTCAGCCCAGGGGCTTTCTCTATGTTTCGAGGCTAATGCCGTGCGATGCTACATATCGACGTCGGCAAGACCAGTAACCTTCTTCCGCTCCCTAAAATACGGGACTGTATCAGGGCCACTATCTAGAGCATCCACCCGAGCAATATCACTCGGATTATTCATGTCAGGCCAGCGGTCGTTCTCAATCCTGAACCGCACAATCGCCATTAGACGATAATTCTTATGAATAATCGGGCTGAAGGCAGCAATCAACTTCCCAGACTTGCTATAGAAAGAGACGAGGTCCTGACTATCTACAGCAAGTGCCTTATAGTATTCGATTCCGTCAATAGCGTTGACCGGGTACACGGTTGTACGCGCCGACCACATACGCTGCTCAATACCTTCAGGGGAGATCTTCACATAGGCAACATGGACATACCAGGCGTACAGCATGAACATAATTGACATAAGTATCCCACCCAGTTCATACCAAAAACCTGGAGACCCCTCCTCAACAAGATGGAGAAAGAAACCAAGACACGGGAACCCAGGGGTAAATATTGTTAGAAGAGCCTCTGCCTGATTAACCCGTCGGATGTACGCGCCTTGGCGGCGGCGCTCCATATCCTTCCAGCGCTGAATCTCATAGTTGGTAATGATGTAGAGCGTCCCGGTTACCGAGATGAAGGCCAGGATGCCCCAGATAATAATCAGGAAAATGCGCATGACGGGTTCTCGTTTCGTGTGGTTGGTGAATATCCGGAAGCGCACCACCGACAGGTGGCGTACCTTCCCCAAGGATACCCCGGTGCGTGAATCGTCCTAGACCGTGCGCTTGGTGCACAATGCTCCTCCGCCCGCGGGTTTCCACGGTTTAGCTTGCTGCAGGTTCAGCCTCCGGGTCCTCCTCATCTTCCTTCTCGGGGATAGCAACACCCACGGTCACGTACCTCTTCACCAGCAGGTACGAGGCGATCACCGGCACCACATACACCAGCGACAACCCGCTACCGGACTGCACAACATCAGCAGCAAGACGGACCGCCGCCAAACATCCACCCAAACCCATCAGGGCTACGCAGAAGCCACGCAACACGCCATACCCGGCAGTGCCCTCCTCAAAGGTCGCCGCCCACAGCTTGAATAGGGCGCGGCGCACAAAAATCAGGAAAACCGGCACCAGGCACAGCACCACCGAAACACCCACAGGCTCATAACCGGTGGTGGCGAAAGAAGCCACCGGAATAACCAGGCAGAGGAGCACCATCAGGGCGCTCACACCCAGCACCACGGTGCGCACATACCGGTTGATGCGCTCCATACGGTGCAGGTTAGGGATTTCCTCGCTCGGCTGCGCGGCGTTATAGAAGAACAGCAGAAGAACCAGCGCGGACGCCGCCACATACCAGGGCGCGAAATTGATGCCGTCCACCTGCGGGGTGGAGGCAACCGGCGGGACACCCACCAGGGAGAGAGCAGCGAGCAGAACAATCGCAGCAACGCAGAACGTGCCTACCGTCAGCAGAAAGTAATGGTACGCGCCACCGTTCTTTGCATCCTGCACACCGTGCTCACGCGTGCCGTCAATCATCACGACGGAAAACAGCATCGTGGAGATGGATAGGATACTCCACGCGTATTCACCCGTCACGACGGGGACAAACGATAGAAGAATGGATATAGAGAACAGAATCCACAGAAATACTCGCTGCAGGGTTGTTGAGGAGGCGAGGGTCACCTCAAAAAAGCCGATGATAAAGTCGCCGATATCGTCCATGGTGGGATCCTTTCTGCGGGGGTGGGGTTACTCTTTGATCTCTTCAAAGCGGAGGACGCTGAAGTCGAATTCATCGTTGCGGGTATGGAAGGACTTGTACGCCCTATACTTCTTGCCCGTCTCAAAGTTCTGGAGGTATTTGCGGATGGGGATACCATCAGGGGCGTTCCATGTTGTGATGATTCCGCACTCTTCCGTCTCGAATTCACCGGAGATTGAGTATGGGTCTTCGTGCTCAATGATTTCGACTGAGGTGACAGTACAGATAGCGGATTCATTGCCCGGGTTGTAGCTGGTCATAAGATGTAAGGACGCAAGGAACCCTAGCATGACTGCCACGAATATGATGACGTCGCGTGCATCCCACGCAGCTTTTGCTTTTTTGCGAAGATACTCTTTGAAGTCGATTTTATTCTTCTTTTTCTTGGTGTATCTCTTTTTGCGGGTCTTTTTTATAGCCCCAGTTTCGGTAATGTAATTTGCCTCTGGGTAACTCTTTTTCTTCGAGATGTTCCTTTTCTTTGAAACGTTCTTTTTCCTCGGGGAGTTCTTTTTCACTGCTCTTCACCTTCTTTCTGGGCTGCGGGCTGTTGCTCTGTGATTTCTTCAAAGTGGGGTTGTCTCAAAAACAGCGCTCATAGTATGTACGTCCTTGTGCGGTAGTGGTTGGTGA
>NZ_KV808306.1:10828-12691 GCF_001812205.1 Rothia sp. HMSC069C10 | reverse complement strand
AGGCTCGGGTGAAGACTGGGCGACCATTCATCAGAGGGCCAAGATCCGTGTGTGACCACCCAATTTCCTGAGTTGCAATGAGGGGGACTGCCCCTCCTGCATTGTTGAAGGTGAAGGGTGGCGCGAAATGGTTCGCCGATTTCATATGGAAAGCCCCGGGTGGTGCGAGTTGAAGACTCGCGCCACACGGGGCTTTACACACGGGGCTTTATTTATGGCTCATGAGCTGGTTATTCTTTGATTTCTTCAAGGCGAAGAGTGTTAAAGTTTCTATCATCATTTCTCGTGCTCCATGTTTTATACATTTTATATTTCTTTCCCGTCTGAATTTGGGAAACATACTCCGGAATATTTTTGCCATCTGGAGCGTTATACATTTCAATAACACCACATTCATCTGTCTCAAAAATACCTTTGGGAGAAGTGTCAGTCATGTTTGACACCTGACCCCCAACAATTTCAACTCTAGCTGATTTCACGGTGCATACGGCGTACCAATTTTTATCTTCGATATGCGTTGTATAGTGCATGAATGTAAACAATAACCCCATACCCAGAACAAGACTAATGAAAATTCTGGCTTCCGGGGATGTGAGTTTCTTAATCCATGGGAACATTGCTTTCCTGCTTTCTCAGTGTCTTGTCTGGTGGGTTCTCCGCAGGTTCTGGAGCTGCGAACTGTCATTCCTTAATTTCCTCAAAGCGGGTTGTTACAAAATCTTGATCTTTCTTAGGTGAACGATTTGAAACATGGAACAGATACTTTTTTCCTGGCTGCGCCGTCTTAACATACGCGGAAATATTCCAACCCTCAGGGGGCTCAAACATTGTGAGTGTGCCGCACTCCTCCGTCTCAAAGACACCCTTCAAACCAATGTCAGTCATGCCACCAAGGTCCGTTCCGCGACGCTCTTGCGTGTACGCCTTAGTCACGGTGCAGGTGGCAGTGAAACCGTCACTGTCATCACGTAGATTTATAGGAATAATAAAAAAGATATACCCAACGCACATCGTCAGAAAAAGCATTGTTATTCTTTCCGACCATTTGTTATGAGATTCCATCACTCACCTCATTTCTCACGAGAATTCGGAGCTTTCTTTACCCCGCGCGCCTGCTGACGCTCCAGCCTACGCGCCTCATTACGCGCAGCCTTACGGCGGCGACGCTGACGCTCACTCTTCGTCACACCCACCACATACTTCGTCTTACACAAGTCATAAAACTGGGCATAAATATCGCGCGAAGAACCATACATCCCCACCACACTCATCACATCCAGGCCGTCTTCTTCCGCCCAGCGCCCGTGATCGTCACGGTACAGCACCTGCGCCATCAGAATCGTCGCATCGAACTGATACGGGTCAAAGCTGCAAGTACGCTTACCCATCTCAGTGCTACCAATACGCAAGAACCCGTTCTTGCCGTTGTTCTCCACATGGGCAAACGTGATGGAGGGGTAGGTGAAAGTGCGTTCCTTCCACCGCCAATTACGCCACCGCACGTGGTCCTCACGCAACTCGAGGTAGAAGGCGTAGCAGTGGTTCAGAGGAATAGCACCCAGCAGGCCTATGCCTAAGACACCAATCAGGAAAGCGGCAATGACCACCCCCGCTTGTGACTCATCCGCGAGGCCTTCGTGTGTCCCTGTCGAAAAGAGAAATATCGGCGCACCAACAAACCCAAGGATAGATACAAGCCAGAAGAAAATAAACGCCGCAATGGGTCTTTTCTGCCTTTTGTTTAGGGTGGGTTTGCCGAGCTTAATACGGATACCCGGTATCAGGGCGACGATAAGTCCTGCGAGGGCTCCGTCTTCTGCTGCGCTCATGGTGTGTACGTCCTTGTGCGGTAGTGGTTGGTGA
>NZ_KV808306.1:0-10728 GCF_001812205.1 Rothia sp. HMSC069C10 | reverse complement strand
GGTGGCGGGCACATCCTTAGCCTATCGCACCCAATCTAGACGGGAGGTTAACTCGACGCAATGCTCCGGTGAAGACTCGGCAACCACTGCGCAGATAGCCCAAATCCGTGCCTAACCACCAGATTTCCTCGGCTACTCTGAGAACGAACCCGCACTCTCCGCACCGTTGCCGGAAGGCTACCGGTCACCGATAAATAGAAAGGGTAGTTGACCACCATGATGATGAACTACACCATGATTGCCCTCTGGGGCGTAGTAAATGTCCTGCAGACGTATAAGATGTTCCGGTCCATCATTGTCTACGAAATCAACCGACGCCGAGACAAGAAGTTGTACGCCAAAAACATTTACATTACTCGAGGCGACCGCCTTGAAATAATTGCGCTTGTCGTTGTGCTTCCTATGATGCCTGCTCTGATGTTTATAGCTCATTTGCTGGGCGACGTAGGATTCCATTTTGCAGATGTCGGATTTTTCCTTCTCACGTGTGCTTTTCTGTACTTCTTCAATGATGTGACTGGTTCTTACACCAAAATTTCGCCGGAAGGAGTTGAAGAAGACGACGGGCACGGCAAGAAAACCTTCTACCCGCTCAACGCGATTGATAAGGTCACATACAGGGAGAGTTACGATAGCGAAATTCCAGACTCCGTCACCTTCGACACAAAATCGGGTGAGCGTATTGCGCGTTTCGGGCCCATCTATGAGGGCTACCCCCTCCTCGCAATGACCCGATTCAAGATGGAAAACGACCGCTGGCCAGATATGAACAACCCCGAAGAAGCTGCGCAGGTCAAGGCGTGGATGAACTGGAGCTCCACCATCCCGCACATCAAGGACAAGGAAATTTCTGGCCTCGCCGAAGTAGACATGTAGCCCGCGATTCAGCCCGTATTTAGGGTGCGCCCGGCGTGTTTCTCAACCAATATTTCCGCAATTTTTCTGCCAGGAAAACGTGGACTAGCCCGCATGGTTTAAGCCTCAACTAGAAGGTGTACTCTGCACGTAAAAACATTAACGTTGAGGCATACAATAAGAAATGGTTAATGCACAGCCGCACGCCGTGCACACGCCACGTCACTTCACAGAAACACCGACCCCGAAAGGCACATCATGGCCACCAAGAAGCCTGCACGCCTTACCCGCCGCGCAGCACTCGCCGCCGCAGGCGCAGGCGCAGCAACCGCCCTCGGCGCACTGCTCACCCCCGCACAGGCAACCACCTACCGCCCGACCGTGCGCCGCACCCCCTACAACCGCTACTACTCCGACCGTTACGGCCGCCGCACCCGCATCGTCATCAGCGACTACTACGGCAGCTCCTACAGCCACTACTACTATTACGGCGGCTAAAAAATACCAAGCCCAATAAACATATACTGTAAGACGGCACTACATTCGTGTAGTGCCGTCTTCCCGTTAGATGCCGCAGGCATCACCCGCACCACGGTGCGGAAAACACACCACAGATAGAGAGAAAAAATGAAGAACGTAACCCGCCGATCCGCACTCGGCCTGTTTGCCGCAGCCGGTGGCGCAACCCTCCTGGCGGCATGCGGTTCGCAGTCTCAGGCATCCAGTGGCTCTGCATCTGCATCCGGTAGCGCTTCTACCTCGGATGCCGAAGTTAACAACGCACGCGCCGACTACTCCGGTCCTGCTGTCCTGGACGGTTACACCTCCAAGCCTGCTGACTACCAGCTGGCAACCCGCACCGAGCCGGCCAAGAACGTGCCCGTGCCGACCAAGCCCGCCGTCGCTAACGAGAACAGCGTGGAGGGCCTGTACCAGTCCATCGCGTTCTTCGGCGCAGCCATGGAATACTACATGCGTACCGGTAAGACCGAGCCCCTGCGTGAAAGCGCCATGGACAAGAGCGAACTCAAGTCGATGCTCGAGCCGGAAGACGGCACCCTCGGGGAAAAGCTGGTCAAGGGCGAAGTCTGGATGCACGACCCGACTGTTACCATCACCCTGCTCTCCGCACAGCCCACCCGCGATGGTAAGGCATACACCTGGAATGCTCGCTTCACCCTTACCCGCGGCGAATTCATGGCATCTAAGGATAAGGTTCTGGAGGTCCCCGAAAGCGGTCGTGAGAACGTCAACGAGCGTACCCTGCGCGGTGTTTACGAGAACGGTGCGTGGAAGCTGACTGGCATGAAGTCTGAATCTGAGGCTTCTGCATCGGCTTCTGCTTCCTAAAAGCTTCAGCCTAGAAACGTATAGTTTCTGAAATAGAAAGGCGCCCGCCCCGTGGAATAAACCCACGAGGCGGGCGCCACCACCGTAGATAGAGAGAACCAATGAAGAACGTAACCCGCCGATCTGCCCTCGGCATGGTTGTAGCCGCCGGTGGCGCAACCCTCCTGGCAGCGTGCGGCGCTCAGCCGCAAGCAACCAGCGGCAACGCATCCGAGAGGGCATCCAGCAATGCATCCGGTAGCGCATCTGCTTCCGCATCTAAGAGCGTTCGTAGCGACTACTCCGGCGTTGCGGTCCTGGACGGCTACACTTCCAAGCCTGCAGGTTATAAGGAAGGTACCCGTACCGAGCCGCCCAAGAATGTTCCTGTACCTGTGAAGCCCGCTGTTGCTAACGAGAACAGCGTGGAAGGCTTCTACCAGTCCATTGCATTCTTTGGCGCCGCTTCTGAATATTATGGGCGTACCGGAAAGACTGAACCTTTGCGTGAAAGCGGTATTGATATTTCAGAATTGAAGACCACCCTTGAACCCACGCCTGGTAGCTTCGATGATGCTTTGCAAAAGGGGGAGGTCTGGCGCCAAGAACAAACTGTTACTGTCGCTATGAATACGCCTCAACCGACCCGCGATGGTGATAGCTATATCTGGAATGTAAAGATGGTTTTGGAGAACGGTGAGTTTGCTGTATACAAGGGGAAAGTGATGGAGTCTCCCAAGGAATACCGCAAAATTACTGGAGATGCCATCATTCGTGGAGTTTATGAGAATGGCGACTGGAAGCTTACAGTGAATCCGGTTGCTACTTCTAGTGCCACTGCATCGGCTTCTGCTTCCTAAAAGCTTCAGCCTAGAGGCGTATAACTTCTACAAGTAAAAGGCGCCCGCCCCGTGGCTAGAAACCACGAGGCGGGCGCCTCACTTATATACGCAATAAAGCATATACCCTTATCGGGATGCTACCAGATGCGCACGCGCTCCTCCGGAGCCAGGTACAGTGCATCGCCCTCAGAGACACCAAACGCCTCATAGAACTCATCAATATTGCGCACCACACCGTTCACGCGGAACTCATCCGGCGAATGCGGATCCACCGAAATCATCACCTCAGCATGCTGCGGGCGGGACTTCGTGCACCAGCCGCGAGCATTCGAGAAGAAGAAACGCTGAATACCGGTCATACCGTCAATCACCGGCGCGTCAGCCAGCGACTCAATGCCCTGCTTCTTCAGAGCCAAGCGGTACGCCTTCAACGCAATAGACATGCCAGCCAGGTCGCCAATGTTCTCGCCCAGAGTCAGCTCACCGTTCACGTGGAACTTCGGGTCCAGACCCACCGGAACGTACGCGTTGTACTGCTCCACCAGTGCGGAGGTGCGCTCCTTGAACTTCGCGTAATCCTCCTCAGTCCACCAGCTCTCCAGCTTGCCGTCACCGTCATAGCGGGAACCCTGATCGTCAAAACCGTGACCAATCTCGTGGCCAATAATCATGCCGATATTGCCGTAGTTCGCCGCATCGTCAGCATCCGGGTTGAAGTACGGGGGCTGCAGAATCGCTGCCGGGAACACAATCTCATTCGCCGGCGGCATGTAGTACGCGTTCACGGTCTGCGGAGTCATCAGCCACTCCGACTTATCCACCGGCTGACCCTTACGGGCAATCAGCCAGTCAGCATCAAACGCTCCGGTACGGCGCAGGTTCTCGAACAGGTCACCGGGTACCAGCTCCAGTGCGGAGAAGTCACGCCACTTATCGGGGTAACCGATCTTGGTGACGAACTTCGACAGCTTCTCCAACGCCTTCTGGCGGGTTGCCTCAGTCATCCAGTCCAGTGACTCAATAGACTCGCGGTACGCCTCCAGGAGGTTGCCGACCAGAACCAGCATCTTCTCCTTGTGCGAGGGCGGGAAGTGCACAGCCACGTACTCCTGGCCAATTTCCTCACCCAGAGCCTTCTCGACAGCGCCCACGCCGCGCTTCCAGCGCTCACGAATCTGCTGAGTGCCGGAAAGGGTCTTGCCGTAGAAGTTGAAGCTTTCCTGAACCAGTTCGTCGTACATGAACGGCGCACGCGAACGCAGAACGGTCCACACAGCCCACAGCTTCCAGCTCATCAGCGGGATGGAGGTGAACAGCTTAGCCGCACCCTCAAAGAAGGACGGCTGAGCCACAATAACCTGACCCAGGGTCTCCGGGTCTGCGCCGAGCGCCAGCAGCCACTGCGAGAACGGGAAGCCGGGGAACTTCTCGTCCAGCTCGGTCGCCTGGTACGGGTTGTAGGTCGCCTCAGCGTCGCGGTTCTCCACGACGTTCCAGTGCAGGCGAGCCAGCTCCGACTCGTGGGTGAACACCAGCTGAGCCGCCTGCTCCGGGGTGAGACCGAAGCCCTCAGCCAGACCGGTCAGCTGGAACATGCGGGCAATATGCTCAACGTACGCCGCGCACGCCTGCTCGTGCTTCTCTTCACGGTAGTAGGATTCGTCCGGCAGACCCAGACCCGACTGGTACAGGAAGAACGTGTAATTCTTCGGGTCCTTCGGGTCGTTGCTGGTGTACCAGGCGAACAGCTGCGGCAGACCCGCACGAGACAGCAGCGCCAGGGTCACAGCCAGGTGGGAGGGGGTTGCCGAGTTCAGAATCGGGGCGATTTCCTTCAGCAGCGGCTCCAGGCCGTCCGCCTCAATCTTCTCAACATCCATGAAGGAGTTGTAGAGTGCGCCGATGCGGGACTCCGGCTGCTCCTTCGCAATCTTCTCCACCAGCTCACGCACGTGCTTCTCTGCGTTATCGCGGAGGGTGTACAGGCCGCCGTCCTTGGGGCGGTCCGCCGGGATTTCGTGGGTAGCAAGCCACTTGCCGTTGACGTGGCGGAAGAAATCGTCGCCCGGCTTGACGGTTTCATCCACCCATTCTTTAGTGATTCCAGAGTTAGTAGTCATGGTTCCATTCTATGTTCTTACGCCCCCAAGCCACAGGATGCCCGGGACGGCACCAGATGCTGGCTCACCGGTACAGGCGCTTCTCAGGGGTATTTTGTCGCTCCTCAGTGGGCTACGCGGGTGGCAGAGAGGGCGGTAGCCCCTCCAGGATGCAGAAAACCCGCCCGCACGGTGCAGAAGAAAAACCGTACGGGCGGGCCTGTTATCTATCCCCAAAAGCTCGGCATACAGTCGGTACGCATACCGGCACGAAGCCGAACAGCCGCCACCTGCCGCAGGTTACCGCGAGCAAACCATCATCCGGTCAACCCGCAGCAGGCAGCGGAACCAATAGGCGCCTCCTAGAGGGATGCGCGAATCGCCTTGGTGGCATCTACCAGGTGACGCAGAGACTGCTTGGTCTCCTCGTAATCACGAGTCTTCAGACCGCAGTCCGGGTTCACCCACAGGTCAGCAATGGTGCCGTAACCAATCGCAGCCTTCAGCAGGGACTCAATCTCATCCTGCGAAGGAACACGCGGGGAGTGGATGTCCCACACGCCCGGGCCCAGACCGGAAACGAAGCTCTCCGGAATGTCAGCCAGCAGCTCCATGTGCGAACGAGCCGCCTCAATGCTGGTCACGTCAGCGTTCAGAGCGTTAATCGAGTCGATAATCTCGTTGAACTCCGAGTAGCACAGGTGGGTGTGAATCTGGGTGGAATCCTTCACCGCGCTGGTTGCCAGGCGGAAGGAGTTCACCGACCAGTCCAGGTACTGCGGCTGCTCATCGCGGCGCAGGGGCAGCAGCTCACGCAGAGCCGGCTCGTCCACCTGAATGATGCGGATGCCCGCCTGCTCCAGGTCAGCAATCTCGTCGGCAAGAGCCAGAGCCACCTGGTTAGCGGTCTCGCGGCGCGGCTGGTCGTCACGCACGAAGGACCACGCCAGAATCGTCACCGGGCCGGTGAGCATGCCCTTGACCGGCTTGTCGCTCAGCGACTGTGCGTGGGAGCTCCACGGAACGGTGAACGCCTCACCGCGCAGGCCCTCACCGTGACGCTTTACGTCACCGAACAGGATCGAGGGGCGGGTGCAACGCGAACCGTAGGACTGAACCCAGCCGTGGCGGGTGGTTGCGAAACCGTCGAAGTTCTCGGCGAAGTACTGAACCATGTCGTTACGCTCGGCCTCACCGTGAACCAGCACGTCCAGGCCCAGCTCCTCCTGCAGTGCGATAACCGAGGCAATCTCGTCACGCAGGAAGCCGTTCAGCTCCTCAGCGGAAATCTTGCCCGCACGAGCCTCCGCACGGCGGCGGCGAATCTCAGCGGTCTGCGGGAAGGAACCGATGGTGGTGGTCGGCAGCTTCGGCAGGTTCAGGTCGGCCTGAGCCGCGCGGCGAACGTCAATGGTCGGGCGGTCGAAGTCCTCAGCGGTCACAGCTGCGGCGCGGGCACGAATCTCATCGTTGTGCTTGCGCGGGTCAGCGGCGAAGCGAGCCAGCGCCTCATCAGCAGCCTTCAGCTCCGGCTCAACAGCAGCCTCACCCTCAGCCAGGCCACGAGCCAGCAGAGCAATCTCGGCGACCTTCTGATCGGCGAATGCCAGACCGTCCACGGGAACCTCGGCGGGGTCTTCCAGAGCCAGGTCGTGCGGCACGTGCTGCAGGGAGGTCGAGGAGGAAACCGACACGGCACCCTCGGATGCGCCGGGCAGCGCCTCCAGGGTCTTCAGGGCGGCACGAACATCAGCACGCCACACGTTGCGGCCGTTCACAACACCGGCAACCAGGTGCACACCCGCGGCAGAAACAGACTCCAGCTCAGCCTTCGAGTACACGCCGTGCACCAGGTCAAGATGCAGAGCCTCAATGCCGGTACCCAGTAGCGCCGGCAGGTTCTCACGCAGGGAACCGTAGGGGCTGGTCACCAGAATCTGCGGGCGCTTCTCGCCAGCTGCCAGGGCACGGTAGGTGCGCTCAGCCAGCTGCGCAACCTTCGCGTTGTCCGCACGGTCCACGGTCAGGCCCGGCTCGTCCAGCTGAACCCACTCAACACCGCGCTCAGCCAGCTGCTCCAGCACCTGAGCGTACGCGGCAACGAACTCATCCAGACGGTCAACGGGGGAGAAGTCCTCAGCGGAACCCTGCTCAGCCTTAGCGCCCAGCAGCAGGGTCAGCGGGCCAACAATCTGCGGGCGAACCTTCACGCCAGCCTGCTTTGCTACCTCGAGCTGCTCGTCAATAGCCTCAAGGTTCAGCTTAATCTCGGTGCCGGCACCAATCTCGGGCACCAGGTAGTGGTAGTTGGTGTCGAACCACTTAGTCATCTCCAGAGGAGGCAGGGTCTCGGTACCGCGCGCCAGTGCGAAGTAGCCGGGCAGATCCAGCAGGCCGCGTGCATCCTTAGCCTCAGCCAGACGCTCGGGAACCAGGGTGAACAGGCGAACAACGTCGAGCACCTGGTCGTAGTAGGAGAAGGTTGCCGGAATCGAGTAGTTGTCAGCCTTCAGACCGGCGGCGGTCACGCGCTCGAAGTAGGTGCGCTGCACGTCTGCGGCGGTGTCCTGCAGCTCCTGCAGGGTGGCCTTGCCCTTCCAGAAAGCCTCCTGAGCCTTCTTCAGCTCACGGAAGCGGCCCACGCGGGGGTAACCAACAATAGTTGCGGCGGGGAATGCGGTGTTCGACATAATAGTTATTCCTTTACTGGGGATAGATGTGGGAGTCGGTTCCGGCGTTTTACCACCCGACTGTGGGCGGTGAAACGGAGGACTCAACAACTCCCGGAATATTTGTGGGGGAGAAAGTGGAAACGCGTCCGACAAGGAGCGTTATGGGTTGAAGTGGGGTTTTAGACGTATTCCAGTTCGCTCAGCGACTGAGAGAAACGGTTACTGTACCGCGGCAAATCCAGCTGATCCAGAACGTCCAGAACCGCCGCATGCTCGTTGAAGGTGAAGAAGTGCAGACCCGGTGCGCCCGCATCCATCACGGCGCGGCACTGGTTCAGCGCGTAATCCACGCCGATGCGGTGCAGCTCAGCGTTGCTGGTCGCCGTCTCTAGGGCGTAGGCGAGGTCCGTCGGGACTTCCATGCCCGCCATCTGGCAGAGGTTCTGTAGGCGCTTCAGCGAGGTTACCGGCATGATGCCCGGAATAATCGGAATATCCACGCCTGCCAGGTGCGCCGAATCGACCAGGGCGCTGTAGCGTTCATCCTCAAAGAACACCTGAGTGATCGCGAAGTCCGCGCCGGCACGCTGCTTCGACAACAGAATCTCAATATCCTGCAACAGAGATGCGGACTCGGGGTGCTTCTGCGGGTATGCCGCCACACCAATCGACACCTTGCCAGCTGCCAGGTGGGCGAAATCTTCACGCTCCACGCGGCGAATCAGCTCCACCAGGTAGCGGGCGAAAGGAAGTTCAGAAACCTGACCTTCCTGAATATCACCGCGAAGAGCCAGGAAACCGCGCACACCCAGACCCAGAATCAGGCGGACCGCACGCTCCAGCTCATGCACCGAATGGCCTGCACAAATCAGGTGAGCCAGCGGGGTGAGGGACGTTTCATGCACCAGGTGGTCGAGTAGCGCGAGGGTCTTCTGGCGGCGCTTAGCGTCACCGGCGTAGGTGACCGACACGTAGTCGGGGTTGGTGCCCTCAAGCTCGGCAATGGTGTGGAGTAGCGACTCGCAACTTGCGTGTGAGCGGGGTGGGAACAGCTCAAAAGAAAGAGCCGGGTGAACTGTCGTCATAACCTTCCTTCGTGTTCACCCGATAGATACGCACCGGGAGGGTGCGCGAATTCTTCTGCAGGATGCGCTGTACCGGTTTGTGGGTGCACATCATCAAGGGGTGCCGAAGGGTATTCTTCTCTATCGGTTCTGGCGGGAGCACCTTGTCCGTACCCTGCACCGTGACGGTGGGGGATACTGGCGAGGTTGCTGCGACGTCGACGAGCCAGATCTCTCGGTCGCTCTTGATAGATAACGCTTTCACTCTACCCACTGCCTCCGAGGGTGTGCAAGGTATGCGGCGGTTGATGTCCTAATATTTCTGGACATGACAATGGGGCGAAATATGAACTTAATATGACTGACTATGACGAAGGGGGCTGGGGGGCGTTGCGGGTAGGGCTGTCGGCGGGCTCTTGGGCGCTCGGTATATATCGCAGATATGTCTGCTTAATATTCTTGGACACGTGCGAATATGTGTGTTTTATATTTCAGTGAGGGGTAGGGTAACTAATGAGGCACGGGTAGTGTTTCGATGTCCGCTCATCGAGGAGTTGTAGGGCTCAAAGATGAGTTCAATACGACTTTGTGAGCGTGGTGAGAATGAAAAATCTATTTTCTTCTATATTCTGGTCCTTCCGCCTAGCCTGGAAAACCTGTCCTGGGACCCTAGTGAGCGTCGCCCTATCGCTAGCCGTCATTGCCTGCATTCCCTTGAGTCAGTCCCTGCTGATTGGTAATACAGTATCAGCCTTGAGCGGTTCAAATGGTGGCGCAGCATGGATTTATATTATTGCTCTTGCCCTTGTTGTCGGAATTAATATCATTGCTCAACGCTGGGTAAGTAGTAACATGCTTATCCTCAAATCAAAGATGAACTATCGGGTTCACCGCATGTTAAATACCAGGTTATCTACTTTTCCGTTGTCTGATATAGGTAGCATAAAATCACAGGAAGATATACGTGCTGCAAGAGAGGCAATATCGAAACAGGAATTGCAGGTTCACACCATGTCAGTTATGACACTGGTGAGTGCCTTCGCAATGGTGTTACTTCTCTGTCTTAATATTGCGAACGTCAGCATTGTGGCAGCAATTTTTGCGGCACTGTGTTCACTACCCCTATCTATTGCAATGGTAATCCTCGCTAAACGTGATTACACTATATACACCCTAATGTACGAGGACTATCGGGTAGAGAACTACTATCTAGACAATCTGATGGCTCAAAGTCGCGCCCAAGAACTTCACCTCATGAGAGCCTCCCGATTTTTCTCGCAACGCGTAGCGTCCTGGCGACGCCGGGCAGCCGGTAGGGAATTGAGCCTTGAAAGTGTTAGAGGAATCATCTCCATAGTTGCAGGGCTACTCTGCTCTGTCTTACTTTTTGCGTCCCTGTACTTCCTTGTGGATTCAGGAGCCGATATATCGTATGTGGCCGGATCGCTGATTGGAATCATTGCCTGTGTTAACGCGACCCAAGAGGTGGGATATTCATTCGGCCAGATTATTAATGGAGCATTATCTGTTCAGCAATTCCGAAGGGTATGCGACTCTGATACTTACGACCATGCTTCTGAGATAAAAACTTCTAACCCTAACCGTGAAAATATTTCAAAAATTATATGCAAAGATGTATCCGTTCAGTATGAGGGCGCGTCGTCTTTTGCGCTTAAAGATATTAATCTTGAGCTGATGAATAATCAAATGATTGCAGTAGTTGGTGCCTCGGGCGCGGGAAAAACAACGCTAATAAATGCAATTCTTGGAATTACACCAATTGCCCAGGGGAGCATAACGTATAAGGGTGCTTCTTCTGAGAGTAAATACAACATGTTGGCAAATGTTGGTTTGGTGAGTCAAGACT
>NZ_KV808305.1:334755-356333 GCF_001812205.1 Rothia sp. HMSC069C10 | reverse complement strand
GTTTGCGTTCACTGTATGGTTTTTGGATAATAACCCTGGGCTTCCTTCGGGAGGCTGAGGCTTTTTATTCGGAAGATTTTCCGTGGTTATAGCAAGAGGGAAACGCCTGGTTCCATTCCGAACCCAGAAGCTAAGACTCTTCGCGCCGATGGTACTGCACTTTTGTGGGTGTGGGAGAGTAGGTCACCGCGGGTTTTTTATTCAAGAGGGGAAGACCTTATAGGTCTTCCCCTCTTTTTGTGTACCCAAAAACTTTTGAACCGAAAGCCCCATAACTCAGCAGAGGTACAGAGACGCAGCAGAGAAGCAGGGGAACATGGTTGCAGAGCCAGCCCGACAGCGTGCCAGCCTACTGCAGAGGTAACGAGATGGGGAGTTCACAGATCCGCCTGAATGACGAAGCAGAGGGCACGGTGGAGAAACTCTTGGTACCTTAACAACAAGAGCAGTCCACATCTCTACCTCAACGAGTAGAGAGCAAGCAAAGGAGCATCATCATGGCCGATGAGAAGAGCATCTACGAACGCTGGAGCGAAGAACGCCTCGACCCGCCCTTCCCCAAAGAATGGGGGCTGGACGAAGAAGACGAAGCCGAGCTGCTCTGGCCTATCTGGCCCCTGCTGTTCATGGGTGAATCTGATACCGAACAGTACGTAGAAACCATCACCGATTATGTGATGGACGTACTCGGTCTGGAATACGATGGGGAGAATGAAGACAGCAAGCTCTGGGAGAAGCGCGTAGAGGACTACGTGGAGGAGCTCATCAAGCGTCGTCGTGCCTTTGCTGCTGAGCTGGGCATTACCCCGGAAATGCAGAAGAACTCCAACCTCAATCGTGCCTTCGCAGCCCTGGAAGAAGAAGGCGTCATTGCACGACAGAACTTCACCTGCTGCGGTACCTGCGCCTCCTCAGAGATCTGGGATGAGATCGACGATAGCCGTGAATGGAAGGGATACATCTACTTTCACCAGCAGGACGCCGAAAGCCTCGCAGAGAGCGGCGGAACCTACGTTGGCTTCGGTTCCTTCCTCGCCTACCCCAGGGACGAAAATGAATGGAACGCGCTGAGCGATGCGCAGAAGGAAGAGATCAGTGCCCTTCACAAGAAGCTCTCCGTAGAGCTCATGAAGGACACTATTATCCCCGTACTGGAGAAGCACGGCCTGAACGTGGAGTGGAAGGGGAACTTCGACACCCGCCCGTTCATTGGGGGAGTAGAAATCTACAACATTCCCTAGCAGCTGGTGAGCTGAACCGGATGGGTGCCTCGGCGCTATACTTGTGCGCTACTTGTGGCAGGGGAGAGGAGCCTCCTAATGCTACAGAAGTTTACAAGGAAAATAAGCTGAGAGCGTGAGAATCGACATCACAGCATCTCAGCCAGGGTATTAACTAGCCGATAAGGCACCCATTCGGTAGGCTAGACGGGTAGCGCGGTACGTCCACACTAGAGAAAAGACAGAACCTATCCACGTGACAGGAACTGATCGACATAGCTTTCAGCTGCTATATACGGCAGAAGCTGAGCTCTAGAACACCCTATAGGGGATACGAACAACCCCGGGTCGGAAGATCAGATCATCTGAAGCTTTGCTCGGATGGACGCTCACTCCAACCGGAGTAGGCTAGAAGAAGTGGACGAACCGCCACCCATATTCCCAACCAAAGGAGCAGGCATGTCGACCGACGCCCGCGAAAAAGCCCGCCAGATTGCGGCCCAGCAGGCCAAGAAGAGCCCCAGCCAGGCAAGCCGCCGCTGGCTCCAGTTCGGCGTACTCGCCGTGGTCCTCATCATCGTAGGTATCATCGGCTTCGTCGTAGTCAACGGCAACAAGAACACCAAGGTAGCAGAAAGCGGCCCGGTGCCCTCCAGCGCCAACGAATACGGTGGCATTGTGCTGACCAAGGACGGCATCGTCCAGAACTCCTCCACCCAGGAGAACCGCGACTTCAAGCAGCTCGCAACCTCGACCTCCTCAGTGACCCCCATGGTCAACGGAACCGCAGCAGCAGTCAACACCCTGCCCCCGGGCGTGCAGACCGCTGAAGAGGCATCCAAGAACGGCCAGCCCGTACGCGTGACCATCTTCCAGGACTACAACTGCGTGCACTGTGCAGAGTTCGAGAAGAAGTACGGTGAAGAAATCCAGAAGCTCGTCGAGGACGGCACCATCACCCTGGAAATCCGCAACCTGACCTTCCTGGACCGCTCCTCGCCCACCGCTTACTCCGCACGTAACGCGGCAGCAGCATACTCCGTGGCAAACCAGGTCAGCACCAGCGACTTCCTGAACTACCAGCGCGAGATCTTTACCCACCAGGGCCGCGGCGACATGAACAACCAGCAGATCGCCGACATCGCTTCGAAGTACCACGCTTCCATCGGCTCCGATATGAACGATGGCAAGTGGCGCCCCTTCGTGGACGTGGTCAACGCTGAATCCGCAAAGAACGGTATTAAGGGTACCCCCACCGTCTTCGTTGATGGTGACCAGTACACCAGCAACGACTTCAGCACCTTCCTGAAGGAAAAGATCGAAGCTAAGAAGAAGTAACCGCTTCGATACGAAAACCCGGTAACCTCGGCGTGAGGCTACCGGGTTTTTCCATACACGGTGATAAGTACGAGGGATGGGTGAGCACCATACAGAGGTGGTGCTCATAAGGGGTAAAACGAAGGAAACGAACATACCATTACCCCATAATTTAGAAGTATTCTCAACCAAACCCTAAAAGAATAACTAAGCAGACTCAACCAAGAGAATAAGGTACACTGGACAGGTTGCCTCCTTAGCTCAGTTGGCCAGAGCATCTGTCTTGTAAACAGAGGGTCACCGGTTCGAATCCGGTAGGGGGCTCAGAAAAATCCTGGTTCGCACCAGCCTCATAGCAGAGGTGCGGATCAGGATTTTATTGTACGAGTGTCCTGTAGTGTCTAAGGGACCCGCACTAGCATATCGACATCCATCCTGAGGAACCGAGAATGTCTGAAACCTCCGGAACCCCGCAGGCTCCCGCCTCGCAGGGAACCTACACCACCGCCCCGCGCAGCATCAAAGCACGCGAAGCCAGCGACTACCCCCTCGAAGAATTCATCGAATCGCGAGGATTCCGCCCTGAAATTCAGGGCCTGCGAGCCTTCGCCGTGCTCCTCGTGGTGCTCTACCATGTCTGGGTCGGCAAAGTCTCCGGCGGTGTGGATGTCTTCCTCTTCATCTCCGCCTTCCTGCTCTCGCTCTCCTTCATGCGCAAGATCAACGAAGGCAAACCCCTCAATCTCTTCAGCTACTGGATGCACGTCTTCCAGCGACTGCTACCCGTAGCCACCGTGGTTATCGCGTGTACCACCATTGCGTCCTTCTTCGTGCTCGCGCCCAGTCGCTGGTCGCAAACCGTAACCGACGCAAGGAGCTCCCTGTTCTACTTCCAGAACTGGAACCTCGCGTTCAGCTCCGTGGACTACTACGCCCAAAACGCTTCCGTGAAGTCACCCTTCCAGCACTTCTGGTCGCTCTCCATCCAGGGGCAGATCTTCATCATCTGGCCCCTGCTCTTCGCCGCAGTAGCCTACGTCGTGCACCGATTCCGCGGGAACCTTTTCACCACCGCGGTATTCATCTTCAACACGGTATTCGTAGCATCCCTGACCTTCTCCATCGTCGAAACCGACACCAACCAGGGATTCGCCTACTTCGACACCCGCACCCGCCTGTGGGAATTCGCCATCGGCACCCTGCTGGCGATGCTCACCCTCAAATGGAAGGCGCCCGAAAAGGCGCGAGTCGTCATGGGCTGGGTCGGCATCATCGGCCTGGTCACCTGCGGTGCAATCCTGCCCGTCGAACGAGCCTTCCCCGGCTACCTGGCGCTCTGGCCCGTGCTCTCCGGCGCCCTCGTCATCATGGCAGGCCGCACCAACAGCCGCTGGGGCATCGATCGACTGCTGGTCTCCGCACCCCTGCAGAACCTCGGCAACATCTCCTACGCCCTGTACCTGGTGCACTGGCCCATCCTCATCCTCTACAGCAGCGCCGTCGGTACCTCCCGCGTGAACTTCATCGAAGGTGCTGTCATCATCCTTACCTCCATCGGCCTGGCATGGTTGCTCATCCGCTTCGTCGAGAAGCCGCTGCGCTACCGCAAGGACCCCTTCGTACCCTGGCTCATGATGAAGATGCGCTTCAAGACCATCTTCTCGGTCAAGACCTGGGCAGACCAGCTCGCCTTCATCCTCGCGATCTTCCTGGTCGCAGGTGTACCCCTGGTAGCCGCACAGGCATGGGTAGGCTACCGCAACACCCAGTCCGAGCACAACGCCGAACTGCAGGTACAGACCGCCAGCGAAAACTACCCCGGCGCCCGCGCTATCGGCGGCGCCCAGCAGGGACTCATTGACAACCCCATCCCCTCCGGTGGTGACGTCAAAACCCAGTTCGACGGGCTGAGCGACCCCTGCGTTGGCAGCTTCGCGCCCTCCGACCCGGCACTCGCCAAGTACTGCAACGTGCAGAAGTACGGACCCGAGGACGCACCGCTGACCATGGTCATCGGTAACTCCCACGCCGAACAGGCGCTGAGCATCTTCAAGCCCATCGCAGAACAGACCAAAACCAACCTGCAAACCTACCTGCTCGGCGGCTGCCAGTACCCGGTCCGCGCCGTCAACGCCAGCAACGAATGCTCGGAATTCAACACCAAGATGACCGAGGAAATTCTCAAGCGTAAGCCGCAGACCGTGGTGCTCATCGCCACCGTTGCCCAGGCACGATCGAACGACGAACGAGTCGACCCGAGCCTCGACGAGACGGTCCGCCGCCTCACCGAGGCAGGAGTCCAGGTCATCGGCCTGCGCGATAACCCGCGCTTCGAGTACAACATCTACGAATGCGCTCAGAAGGCCGGCGACGACAAGAGCTCCTGCGCACGACCCGCAAGTGACAAGTACGCCGCCGAAAACCCTGCAAAGGAAATCTTCGATAAGTACCGCAACCAGGGTGCCGTCATGGTGGACCTGAAGGACGTGTACTGCCCGGACGGCATGTGCAGCCCCGTGGTTGGAAACATCTACGTCTACATCGACGACAACCATGTCTCCAAGACCTACAGCCGCACCATGGCTCAGGAAGTCTTCCAGCGTGCAGCGGAAGGCGGCTGGCTCGTCAACGGAAAAGTGAACTTCTAAAGTTCGCCAATATAACGGATCCCCCGTGCTGTTCTACAGAAGTATGAACAGTGCGGGGGATCCGCTATTTTCTGACCCGAAATTAGGATAGGCTAAGTTAGGAGGCTCCCGGGAAAAGCCTTAGAGAAGAAAGGACGCCATGAAAGAAATCACCGAACGCACCCTCAAAGTTGAGAACGTCAGCCTCGGCTACGGCGAAACCACCATCGTCAAAGACCTCTCCCTCGAATTCCCGAAGGGTAAAATCACCGCCATCATCGGTCCCAACGGCTGCGGTAAATCCACCCTGCTCCGTGGTGTCTCCCGACTGCTCAAGCCGCTCAACGGCGACTTCACCCTCGACGGCAAACCCACCCACGAATACTCCATGAAAGGCTTTGCCCGCATGGTCGGGCTGATGCCCCAGCATCCCATCGCCCCCGAAGGAATTACCGTAGCAGACCTGGTCTCCCGCGGCCGCTACCCCTACCAAGGCCTCTTCAAACGCAATAGCGCCGAAGATGATGAGGCGGTCGCCTGGGCGCTAGAAGCCACCGACACTATGTCCCTCGCCGAACGACAGGTCACCGAACTCTCCGGCGGCCAACGTCAGCGTGTCTGGATTGCCATGGCGCTCGCCCAAGAAACTGACATTCTACTGCTGGACGAGCCGACCACCTACCTCGACCTGGCACATCAGGTGGAGCTACTCGACCTACTCTCGGACCTCAACGAACAGCGCGGCACCACCATGATCATGGTGCTGCACGAGCTGAACCTCGCCGCCCGAGTCGCTGATTACCTCGTCGCTATGAAGGACGGCTCCATCGTCGCCCAAGGCGAAGCACACGAAGTGCTCACCCGTGAGAACCTGCACACCATCTTTAGCCTGAAGGCCGAGGTTGCGGACCCGTTTAACGACGGTAGCGTGGTGGTTGTTCCCCATCCGCGGAGGGCATCCGCAGCTACCGGGTCAGCTGTCGCATCCTAAGAAACCTCCGCTCATGTCTGAAGAAGAACCCTCAACAGTGGGATACTGGAAGGCAGGACGCACCGAAAGCTAAGCGAAGAAGCCGGTACACCGCGCGGGTGTGCCGGCTTCTTCCACAGAAGGGTCATTCTCTATAGAGGCCCGGAAAGAAGAACACAATGACGACCCCGCTCCTAGACTCCAACGGCAAGCTCAACGGTGAATCAGTACGCTACGTGGCAATCGGCGACTCCTTCACCGAAGGCGTGGGCGACGTTGACCGCCGTCGCCCCAACAGCTTGCGCGGCTGGGCAGACCGCGTTGCCGAAGGCCTCGGTGCAGTAGACCCGCAGGCGCAGTACGCAAACCTCGCGATCCGCGGTCGCCTGCTCATTCCCATTCTTGAAGAGCAGCTGCCGGCAGCCCTGGAGCTGAAGCCCAACCTGGTCACCTTCTACGGCGGCGGCAACGACATCATGCGACCCAACGTGGATATTGACCAGCTCATGACCCACGTAGACGAAGCCTTCGCCACCCTGCGCGGCGAAGGAATCGAAGTGCTTACCGTAACCGGCCTGGACGTACAGGGCCAGGGCCCCTTCGCCCGTACCCGCGGCCGTACCGCCACCTACAACGAGCTACTGCGCGGTATCGCTGAGGACCACGGCGTGCACATTATCGACTACTGGCGCTGGAATGACTTCCTCGACTGGCGTCTGTGGGCTGACGATCGCCTGCACATGAACGACCTCGGCCACGAACGCTTCGCATCCCGCGTGCTGGCGCAGCTCGGCCTGCCCGGTGTGGTCACCGAATCGGTACTGCCCCCGGAGGTGCAGCTGACCGCTCGCGAGAAGGTTGAACAGGAGGCACGCTGGGTTCGCGAGTTTGCCCTGCCGTGGATTGGTCGCCGTCTGAGGGGCACGAGCTCCGGCGACGGCGTGACCCCCAAGTACCCGCAGTGGGTGCCCGCGACAAGCCTTAAAAACTAACGCCCTTAAGAACTAATGCTGAGGGGCGCACGTTACGGCGTAAAACTGTATGCCGGGGGAGCGCCCTGTGCTGTATCTGTACCGTATTTGTGCCCGCATTTACACCGTAACGGAACGGTAAATCCGCCGTTACGCGTACCGTTGCAAACCCTTAAACCGCCCTTTAAAACCGGGGCGGAAGTGTTAAAACGAGAGTTAAATACTCTTTAAACGCGTGTTTAAGCCTGTTTAACAGCCCTGCGCACACCGCAAGAATCGGTGGTGCGGGGCTGTTTAAGGCTTAAAATCCGGCTTAAGCTGTTAATCTCACAACATGAATTTCACCGGTGTAATTTATCCCCGGTCACATAAAGAACGCCCGTTCTTAAAACCGCGAATTAATGCCTGACTAGGGGCATTAAAGAATCCCTTAAAAACATCTGGACTTGCAAAAATACCCATTTTTGGTAGAATGGATAGGTATGTTTGCCGCTCGAGGGTAGGCGTGCATCCGTGAATCGAGCTCTTCGCTTAAACGAGGTGCAATCGGCTCAGAACACCGAGATTCCGCGGATTTTTAAGGCAAAATCCGGCGTGCAGGCTTGCACGAACCCCCGTATTTACCTAGAATTTAACGCTGTTCGTAGTGGTGGAAACGCCTCTCGACACTAATAAGCTTCACCGTTTTTCCCGCGGCGGGGATCGATGCGTGGCCTCTCACCCACGTGACGATCTCAAACACTCTAGCCCGGCGAATAACCCGGTGCTTCTACATTGGTGGCGGGACGCTTACGAGTAACATCGACTGCGTACCGTCATAAAAGTCAATCAATAAAGGAGTGAAACATGGCAGCAGTCTGCCAGGTGACCGGAGCTGTTCCCGGCTTTGGACACAGCATTTCGCACTCGCATCGCCGCAACAAGCGTCGATTCGACCCGAACGTTCAGAAGAAGACCTACTGGGTTCCTTCGCTGCGTCGTAAGGTAACCCTGAACGTGTCCGCTAAGGGCATCAAGGTTATCGATGCTCGTGGCATCGATGCCGTTGTTGCAGAAATCATCGCACGCGGGGAGAAGATCTAGTAAATGGCATCCAAGGCTAAGGACCTCCGTCCTATCATCAAGCTCAAGTCCACTGCTGGCACCGGTTACACCTACGTGACCCGTAAGAACCGCCGCAACAACCCCGACCGCATGGTGCTGAAGAAGTACGACCCCGTCGTCCGCAAGCACGTTGACTTCCGAGAGGAGCGCTAAGAATGGCTAAGAAGTCCAAGATCGCTCGCAACGAGCAGCGCAAGGTCATCGTCGCTCGCTACAACGAGAAGCGTATCGCGCTGAAGAAGACCCTGATCGACGAGAACGCTACCCCCGAGGAGCGCGAAGCAGCACGCGTGGCACTGCAGAAGCTGCCCCGCAACGCTTCCCCCGTTCGCGTGCGTAACCGCGACCAGATCGACGGCCGCCCCCGCGGTACCTTCCAGAAGTTCGGTATCTCCCGCGTGCGCTTCCGCGAGATGGCACACCGCGGCGAGCTGCCCGGTATCACCAAGTCCAGCTGGTAAATCTGGTATTTTAGTTCCTAAACGGTTTTCCGTCGTCACCGACGGTCACTCGCTTTAGACTCAAACCTTAAGTCTCTGGAAGGGGCACCCTAATGGCTAAGAACCGTACCGAACTCGTTGCAGAGGTTGCAGAGAAGTCTGGCAAGAGCCAGGCAACCGTAAACGCAGTCCTCGACGCAGTGTTCCAGGTTTTCGAGTCTTCCGTCTCCAAGGGCGAGAAGATCACCATCCCCGGTTGGATGGCAATCGAGCGCACCGACCGTGCAGCTCGTACCGGCCGTAACCCGCAGACCGGCGAAACCATTCAGATTCCCGCCGGTCACGGCGTGAAGCTGACCGCAGGCTCCAAGCTGAAGGCAGCAGTCGCTAAGAAGAAGTAATTCTTGAGACTTTGAATCTGATAAAAGACCCCCACCCTCACGGTGGGGGTCTTTTATTATGCCTGCCCAGGGGAAAACAGTGGAGGAACCCCGGCTGAAGAAGACCCAAGTAGCGGAAGCGCCCCGAGATAGGCGGGGTGGAGCCCTAGAATCGCTGATCAGTTGTGTCTCTACGACCTTAATGTTGTGGTTGAGCTAAAAACACAGAAACTATCCCTACTTCATAGAAGAAGCTAGGGTGGACTACAGAAAAAATAAAGAAAATTTATTCATTTGAGCATAAAGCTATGCATGAGCTGAGTGAAAAATCGGGATTATCAAACCCCGCTGGGAAAAATACTTATACATTGCCGTCTGGACACAGCTTAAACACAGCAAACTAAAGCTCAATCTTAGACTCACACCCTAAGCTGGAATCACCGGCGAAGGAAAAGCCACACACCATACACAACGGCCCCATCCAACCGGAAAATCAACCATACAAACCCCGGACGATTGACCCTCCGGGACGCACAAGGAGAACCACCTCATGGCACGCCCCGCCCAGAACACTTCCGCACAGACCACCAACCGTCGCTTTCGCACTGGCGCGGCAGCACTGTCACTGGCAGCAATCGCAGCACTCGGCCTGAGCGCCTGCGGTGCGCAGAACACCTCCGCTTCCGCCCCGGCACCCACCGCAACCGCAACCGCCAAGGTATCCTCCACCGCCGACGCGGCAGTCAACGCGGGCAACGGCAAGGTCACCGTCAAGGCAAGCGACGCAGCCTCCCCGAGCGCTACCGCAAGCAGCTCGCAGGGTACCGTCACCGTCACCGAAGGCGGCGTAACCGTCAGCGGTGCTGATGGCACCGGGGTCACCGCAGACGCTAACGGTAATGTAACCGTCAACGGCGCCAACGGTACCGGCGTGACTGCAGACGCTAGCGGCAACGCAACCGTCAACGGCGGCTCTGCATCGAACAACTCCGGTTCCTCCGCAAAGGTCGACGAGAAGGCAGGCGAGACCTCCGCCAAGAGCGGCTCGAATGGCTCCGTGACCGTCGACAGCGGAACCGTCAGCGCAGCCAACGGCTACACCCTCATCGAAATCAAGGCCGACGGCGGCTGGTCCTACCACGCACCCAACGGCGACATCATTGAGGTACGAGCTGACGGCTCCTGGGAGCGCGTCGGTAACGGCGTCGTTGAGGTCGATGCTGACGGCTCCTGGGAACAGACCGGCGAGAACGGCGTAATCGAGGTAGAAGCTAACGGCACCTGGGAACAGACCGGCGGCAGCGGCACCATTAAGGTACCGACCGTTCCCGCCAAGCCCGCTGGCGCTACTGTTAACCCCGTCAAGCCCGCCACTCCCCGTAACTAACTGAAGTGGCCAGCCGATAAGCCGGACGGAAACGTGGGATATCCCACCCGCTAGAATGCGGATAAACGCCCGCCGGCTCGGATAAAAGCCCCCAAACTCGATAGAATTAACGCGGTTGGTTACACCGATAATCGTTATGGAATCCCACAAGGATCCTGCGCACGACGCGAATACGTCGCCAACTAGCCGCACCATACTAACAACCACAAGGAGAAACAATGGCTATCGCCCCCGCAATGAAGAAGACCACCGCGGTTCTGTCCATCGCTTTCGCAGGCGCACTGGGCCTGAGCGCATGCGGCTCCCAGTCCTCTTCCACCACCACCGCGACTGCATCCGCATCCGCTTCTGCAACTGCTTCGGCTAAGGCATCCTCTGCAGCTGCAACCACCTCGGCTGCATCTGCTTCCGCTACTGCAGACGTGAAGGTTGACAAGGACGGCAACGTCACCGTCAAGGCTAACGACGGCGAAGGCAACTCCGCAGACGTGAAGGTCGGCGCAGACGGCAAGGCATCCGTAGACGCTAAGGACTCCGAGGGCAACTCCTCCAAGGTAGAGTCCGACGAAAAGGGCACCAAGGCTGAGTCCAAGGACTCCGAGGGTAACTCCTCCTCCGCCGTTGAGGGCGACGTTATTGTTTCCGAGGACGGCGGCTGGACCATTCAGGGTGACGAAGGTCAGGTAGCTGTACAGGCTGACGGCTCCTGGAGCCGCCAGGACGCAAACGGCCAGGTCGCAGTCAAGGCTGACGGCTCCTGGAGCATCCAGGCTAACAGCGGCCTGCAGGCAACCGTGGACGCATCCGGTGAAGTAACCTCCATCGTTGGCGGCGAGAAGGCAGACCTGAAGGCTCCGAAGGTTCCCGCAAAGCCCGCACAGGCTAAGGTCAACCCCGTCAAGCCCGCACAGCCCAAGTAAGCTGCAAAGAGCTAACAGCGGCTTGTGACGCTACCAGAGCGTAACAGCCCCTGATCTAGAAGACGCCCCGTGCGTATCCGACCGTGATGCGTGCGGGGCGTTTTGCGTCTTCAAGCTGCGCTGAACTCCTAGGGAAAATAGGAAGCTTCGCATAACTGTTGTTAGGATTAGGGAGGCGCTCAGAATCTAGCTCTCACTCAACTCTCACTCAACGAACAACCACACTATAGGTCTCCCCGGCATAGCACGGGGATCTACCAGAAAAGAGAACACAGTGAAGAAAACTATGGCTGTTCTGTCCCTGAGCCTCGCCGCAACCTTCGGTCTTGCCGCGTGCAGCTCCAACGCCAAGGCACCCGCCGAAAGCCAGAGTGCATCCGCGAGCGCGTCCGCTTCGGCAAGCGCGTCTGCCTCCTCCAACGCGTCCGCAACTGCAACCACCTCGGCAGCTACCTCAGCATCCACTTCGGCAAGTGCATCTGCTTCTGCACACGCAAATAGCTCGAGCTCCTCCGCTAAGGCATCCGAAAGCCAGAAGGGTGGCTTGTCGGGTGCTTCCTCCATGCCCACGGACGCCACCGATAGTAGCTACGGCCCGAAGGTCTACGAGCATTACAAGGAAACCGTCGAAGAGGCTAAGAAAGATCACTCCACCAAGAGGACTACGAACACTGAAGGTAACGTGTACGCTGACCCTGACGGAAGCATCGCTGTTGTCGAAGCTAAGAACGGTAGCTACATCAGCATTGAGAACGACGGCAGCTGGGTACGTGTGACCCCTGAAGGCGAGGTTATCGCCGTGACTGAGAAGGGCGGCTGGGCCGCTGTCAAGCCTAACGGTGAAATCATTAACGTTGATGAGAATGGCGCGGCTTCCATTATGAACGTTAAGACCTCGGAGATTTCGGACGACTACCAGTCCCTGGAAGTGCCCAAGACCCCGGCTCCGGTGGGAGATTTCCCCGCCCCGAAGACCCCCGTTAAGCCGACTAGCATGGCTGTGAACTAACCGTATCCACCGCTTAGCTGGCGACTAGCTAGATCCGTTCGCCCCGTGCGCATCCGAACGTGATGCGTGCGGGGCGTTTTTGCGTCTTCAAGCCGCGCTGAGAAGACCAGTAGAGCTGAGAAGACCCATGAAAAGCGGGGGAAGGGAAGCACCGCAACATCTCAGGGAGCTTTCAGGTCACGGTGCTAGCATGAAGGCGTACTCCGGGCACACTGGAGTACAGGTCAACCACACCATGCACTGCGCCGTCGCAGAGCGGCGCATACAGAAAAGAGAAATTCAGTGAAGAAGTCAATTGCTGTACTGTCCCTGACCATTGCCGGTGCCCTCGGCCTCGCAGCCTGCGGCGGCAACTCCGGCGCCAACTCCAACTCCTCCGCATCGGCAAGCGCGTCCGCTTCTGCAACCGCTTCCGCAACTGCCTCGGCACCCGCAAGCACCTCCGCAGCAGCAACCACCAAGAGCACCGCCTCCGCAGCAGCTGAAACCACCAAGGCAGAAACTAAGACCACCCAGGGCACCATCAGCACTCCCACCGACCTGCCCAGCGAAGCAACCGAAGCACTCAAGAAGGGTCAGGAATCCGCCAATCAGGTAGCCTCCGCAGGCTACACCGCCAGCAAGAAAGCCCTGGAACAGCTCAAGGAGCAGTCCGGCGTGAAGAAGGTGCAGACCAGCGATGGCACCGTCTACTACACCGATGAACTCGCTGCATTCGAATCCAAGGACGGCGCTATCATCAGCATCCAGAATAACGGTGTGTGGACCAGCATGGACTCCAACGGTACAACCATCGTCGTGAAAGAGGACGGCTCCTGGATCAAGACCAACCCCAAGGACAACCTCTACACCGTTGTCAATGCAGATGGCACCGCATCCGTGCTGAACACCAAGACCTTTGAGCAGGCGACTGACGTCTCCACCATCGAAACCCCGAAGGCACCCGGCCGTATCGACGGCTTCAGCGGCACCGCTAAGACCCCGGTCAAGCCCACCAAGATTGGTGACCTCTCCGAGGTTGCAGGCGCCAAGTAAAAACTAGCTCCTGCCCACTGGGCAGAACAGCCCACCACACTAGGGATACCAACGCCCCGCGCGCATCTATACGTGATGCGTGCGGGGCGTCTTTAATTATTTCTCACTCGGGGATGGAGAGGTTTAAATCTTCGGAATGGGTTGCAGGCGGCGCAATTGCGTCACATGCTTGGGTTCGAGTTCCTCAACGCAACTGACCTGTAGCAGGCGCATTGTGCGGCGCACCTCTTCCGAGAGGATCTCAATCGTGCGATCCACACCGCGGCGGCCACCCGCCATGAGTCCGTATAGGTAGGCGCGGCCAATCAGCGTGAACTTGGCGCCCAAGGCCAGCGAGGCCACCACATCCGCGCCGTTCATAATGCCGGTATCCACCATAACTTCGGTGTCCTTGCCGACCTCGCGAACCACTTCCGGGAGCAGGTGGAAGGGAACCGGAGCGCGGTCCAACTGGCGGCCGCCGTGGTTCGACAGTAGGATGCCGTCCACGCCTAAATCAGCCAGCTTCTTGGAATCCTCCACGTTTTGCACGCCCTTAATGACAATCTTGCCGGGCCACAACTCACGGATTTCCTTAAGATCCTCGTAATTGATGGACGGATCCATGGCAGCGTCCAGCAATTCGCCCACCGTGCCGCCTGTCGAGGAGAGTGAAGCGAACTCCAATTTGGGCGTGGTGAGGAAGTCATACCACCACCACGGGCGCGGAATCGCGTTCGCCACTGTCTTCAGCGAAAGCTGGGGCGGAATGGAAAAGCCGTTGCGCTTATCGCGCAGGCGCGCCCCCGCAATGGGCGTATCTACAGTGAAGAAGAGCGTATCGTAGCCAGCCTTTGCGGCGCGCTCGACCAAGCCGTAGGAAATCTCACGCTGACGCATCACGTACAGCTGGAACCACAGGCGGCCATTTGGGTTGACTCGGCGCACATCCTCAATGCTGGTTGTACCCAGGGTTGAGAGGGTGAAGGGGATGCCCGCTGCCCCCGCCGCGCCGGATCCGGCAATCTCGCCTTCGGTCTGCATGAGGCGTGTAAAGCCCGTGGGGGCGATACCGAAGGGTAGAGCGGAGGTGCCACCCAGTACCTTCGTGGTGGTGTCTACGGTGGAAACATCCGTCAGGATACCCGGGTGGAACTCGACATCCTCGAAGGCCTGGCGGGCGCGGGTCATTGACAGTTCACCTTCCGCGGCGCCGTCCGTGTAGTCGAAAGCGGCGGCTGGTGTGCGGCGCTTTGCGATGCGGCGCAAATCGTAGATGGTCAGTGCGCTCTGTAGGCGGTTGCCTGCAAAGTCGAGGCTGGGCTTCTTGAATTGCATAAATTCAAGTAGTTCGCTGGGCTTGGGGAGCTGACGTTGCACCATGGGAGGCCTTTCTCTTGGGGGGGCGCCGCCTGCAGGGCGGGCCTTGGGTGGGGGCGGGGTCGTCGGCGAGTCCCGCAGAAGGGTGTGCGAAAAATCGCACCCTCCCAGTCTAAAAATTAAGGGTTAGATTAATCAATAGTTAGGTAAGGCTTAACTTATTAAGTTAAATATTTCGGGGGTGCCCCGGCGTATCGGTACCGGAGGGCATGGCGAATGAATGAGATGCAATGATTTCCAAACCCGTGCATACCACTTTCGCACTCCTCAACTCACGCAAATATGACGTAATATGACGAGCCGTTACCTCCCGCGTTCACAATGCTCAACTCCCAGCGAACCACCCCCACCACGCTGGCATAATGGGGACAGCAAACCGACGCGCCCACACACGGCGCACCCAACAGGAGAGAGAACCCATGAGTGAGAACACCACCCGCAGCGTACGCGTGCGCGCCAGCGAACTCGAAGGCCGAGCCTGGCTCAACACCGGCGACAAGAACCTCACCCTGCAGGACCTTCGCGGCAAAATCGTTATTCTCGACTTCTGGACCCTCTGCTGCATCAACTGCTTGCACGTCCTCGACGAACTACGCCCCCTTGAAGAAGAATTCTCCGACGTACTCGTCACCGTCGGCGTACACAGCCCCAAATTCGAACACGAAGCAGACCCCGTAGCGCTCGCCGCAGCCGTCGACCGCTACCACATCACCCACCCCGTACTCGACGACCCCGAACTGACCACCTGGCAGGCATACACTGCCCGCGCATGGCCCACCCTCGTCGTCGTCGACCCCGAAGGCTACATCGTCGCCCACCTCTCCGGCGAAGGCCACGTACAGGGCCTCACCTCCCTCGTGCGCGAACTCGTCGCCGAACACGAGGCGAAGGGCACCCTGCACCGCGGTGACGGCCCCTACGTGCCCCGCCCCAAGGCAGCCGGCACCTACGCCTTCCCCGGCAAAGCCATCGAACTGCCCGCCGAATTCGGCCCCGCAAACCTCTTCGGCAACCGCGAACGCACCTACCTCGTCGCAGACACCGCACGCCACCGCATCCTGCAGGTAGCAGCCGACCTCAACACCGTCATCAACACCTACGGTGGCGGCGATGACCCCATCAACCACCCCGTCAAGGGCCACGTTGACGGCACCGGCACCGAAGCACGCTTCAACGAACCCGCCGGCCTCGCCCTCGTACCCGAAAACCTGCGCGAACAGCTCGGCTACGACGTGCTCGTCGCCGACACCGTCAACCACCGCCTGCGCTCCCTCAACCTGCGCACCGGCGAAGTGCGCACCCTCGCAGGCAACGGCGTGCAGCGCGTCATCGACGGCGACAACGCCATCACCGGCGACCCCAACCACATCCCCGCCGGCGTACCCGCCACCGACATTGCGCTCTCCTCGCCCTGGGACGCCGTCTACTCCCGCGAAGCCGGCCAGTTCATCATCGCCATGGCAGGTACCCACCAGCTCTTCGGCTACGAACCCGTCACCGGCGCCGTCAGCATCTTCGCAGGCTCCGGCGTTGAAGGCCTCGCCGACGGCCCCGCCGCCGACGCCTGGTTCGCCCAGCCCTCCGGCATCATCGAAGCACGCGACGGCAGCCTCTGGGTCGCATGCTCCGAAACCAGCGGCCTGCGCCACGTCACCTTCACCGACAACGGCGTACAGGTCACCTCCGCCGTCGGCAAGGGCCTCTTCGACTTCGGCTTCGTGGACGGCGACTCCGACACCGCCCGCATGCAGCACCCCCTCGGCCTGACCGAGCTGCCCGACGGATCCATCGCCGTCGCCGACACCTACAACGGCGCCATCCGCCGCTGGGACCCCGCAACCGGCACCCTCGGCACCCTCGAACGCGGTCTCGACGAACCCTCCGACCTGCTCGTCGAAGAAGCACTCGGCGAAGAACCGCGCCTCATCATCGTCGAAACCAACGCCCACCAGCTCGTACGCGCCTCCATCCCCGCCAAGGCACAGCACGTCGACGAAGGCGCCATCACCACCGCACGCCCCTCCACCAAGCTCACCGGCGGCACCCTCGAATTCACCTCGCGATTCACCGTGCCCACCGGTCAGAAGCTCGACACCCGCTGGGGCGACCCCACCCAGCTGAAGATCTCATCCACCCCCGAGAACTTCATCCTGGAAGGCGCCGGCACCTCCACCGGACTGACCCGCACCCTCGTGCTCAACCCCGAAATCACCGAGGCAGTCCTGCACATCACCGCGCGCGCCGCCGCCTGCGACGGCACCCCCGGCGGTGACATCCCCGAGCACGCAGCATGCCACCTCTACCAGCAGGACTGGGGTATTCCCGTCGTCGTGACCGGTGACGAGGCAGACGAAAGCGAACTCGTCCTGGACCTGCGCGGTATCAACTAGGGATCTATAAAAGAATCAAGGGTCAGTATTATCCTCGCTCCTACAGGGGCACCCGTCCTCGCTTCGCTCGGACACCCTGATGTCGCTACGGATAATACTGACCCTTTTCTGTTGTGCCCCCTGATACCGCTGCGGATAGTACCGGTTCCCTTTGTACTTTTAGGATTGTGGGACGCGAAAGGGCCGGGTCATCCTCGCTCCTACAGGGGCACCCGTCCTCGTTTCGCTCGGGCACCCTGATGTCGCTACGGATAACACCGGCCCTTTCTCAGCCCATATAAGCCACGAGCCAGTATGCTCTTCCGCTCCTACAGGGAACCCGCCCTCGCTTCGCTCAGGCACCCTGATGTCGCGTTCAGAGCATACTGGCTCTCGCGCAGCTCAGCGGCTTTAGAAGGAGACTCGGACCGCCTTCGCATCCGCCTCCACCGACGCCTTCAACGTAAACGGAATCTCCTTCTGCACCTGCGAACGCGCACCCGTATACAAATCCAACTGAGTAAACGACACCTTCGCCGTACCCGACATCGGCTTCAACGACCACACACCCGCCGAGCTCACACTCACCTGCGGATCCGCGACCTTCTCAACAGACCACTTCACCTCAGAATCCACACGGCCCGAAAACGCATACTCAAAAGGGCACCCACCAGGATAAAGAGTGCTCTGCTGCGTACACTTCTTCAAATAATCCTGCACCTGCTCCTTCACCGACGACAACGCATTATCACTCGGCTTCAACTCCATACGCACCGCATGATTCGCATCCTGCGCCGTCACCACCTCATTCACCTTCTGCGCCGTATACACCGTCGAATCATACGACACCGCATACACGCCCGGATAAAACACAGGGAACGACGCCGCACCCTTATCCACCGCAACCTTACGGTTATTAATCGTCGCAGCCTCCACACCCTGAATATTCACCTTCACCGACGGCAAAGACGCCTCATCAATAGCCCACTTATCAAAAAAGCCCCAATGCGTACCCGAACGATGCAAACGAAAATCCGTATGCTGCTGCGAACCCTCCAACGTATAGGACGCACGCACCGTCGCATGCTCACCATCCTCGCTGGTCTCCACCACCTCATACGACACCTCACCCAACGAAGACACCGAACGCCTCAAAGCACCCCCATCAAGCAAAGATGCGTCACCCTCAGGAATCTGCGCACCCAACAAACCACGCGCATACGAACCATTACCCGTACGCAACGCATGAAAATACTCCCGCACCTGACCCGTCGGGCCATACACCAGCTTATTCGTCATAACCAGCGCCGCAGCAGCCACAGAAACCGCCACCACAACACCGACCATCCACATTGCCAGGACCCGCTCCACGGGAGAAAAATTACGCATAGAACCAGAGTAACGCAGGTAGTCCGCTAGGTTTCACGCACCGCACACACTAAAGTTGTGTATATGGCAGAACGCGCTCACGAAGTCCCCGCCAAATACGGCGAAGTCAACGAACTATTCCACCCCCGCATGCGATCCTACGGCAGGCGCATCGAAGCGGCACTCCCCGGCACCATCGTGCTCCTCGCCGCGCTCGCCTTCATCCTCTACAAGCGACCCGCCCTGCCGTACACCATCCTCGTACTGCTCATCGGCACCATCGCAGGCGTAAACCTCTACTCAGTCCTCAAACCCACCATCATCGTCATCACCAAAACCCACGTGCTCCGCGCACGCACCTTCGGCTGGTTCGCCGTACCCCTCGAAAATATCGACCACACTATCTACGCCGAAAAGCTCTACCCCAAAAAAGCCTACGGCCAGAAACTCAAAACCGTCGCCGGCCGCCTACGCTACCGCAGCTTCCCCGCCATGTGGGCCGTCGACAAAGACGGCAAACAGCTCATGCGCATCGACGGCCGCGTCTGGGACGGCAAAACCATGCGAGAAGTCTCCTCCAAGCTCTCCGCCCAAACCACCATCTACAAGCAGATCAATGTGGTCAACATGGACAAAGAACACAAGGGACTCATCACCTTCAACGAGCTACACCCCGGCTGGCGCTCCAGCCTCATGACCGCGCTTGCCGTCATCATCGTGGCAATCCTCTTCGCAGCGTCCTTCCTGCCCGAAGAAGTCGCCCGCAACATCTACATGATCCACTAGAACAACCATTCTTCTTTAGTGCCTCTTCTGGATGCGCTTCTTCCGGACACACAAAAGGCCCGGCACCCACCCCACACAGGGGAGGCGCCGGGCCATTTGTATGCCTAGCTAAATGCGCTTAGCGCGCTCGTTGTACAGGTGAATCTATTCCGCCGGGCGGGACAGCACCGCCACCAAAAACTCTGAAGAACCCTCAACAAACGGGTGCATCTGCCACGACGAATACGTGTTATCCACGTTCAAACCAGCCTCGCGGGCATCCGCCAAAAACTGCTCAAACGCATAATCACGGCCCGGACCCGAACCATAACCCACGACAGCGCGGCCACCCGGCGCCAACACGCGACGGAAATTCTCCACCACCGGCTTACGAGTCGAACGAGCCAAGAAACCCATCACATTACCCGCACACACCAGCAGCTCAAAACCATTCTCCGCCGTAGCCTCACCCTCAATGCCCAGCACCTCCGGCAAATCCACCAGATCAGCCGTAATCCACGTAGCATCCGGGCAGACGCGGCGCGCTTCCTCAATCAGCTCAGGATCAATATCAACACCCGTCACACGGTGACCCAGCGCGTGCAGCTGCTTACCCACACGGCCAGGACCCGAACCCGCATCAAGAATCTTCGCGCCACGAGAAGCCAACGCATTCACCAGACGAGACTCACCCGCCATATCATTACCCTCAGCCTCCATCGCCTTAAAACGGTCAATGTACCACTGCGAATGATTCGGGTTGCTCTCCTTGCGGACCAGCCACAAGGACTTCTCACGCTCGCCCGGAGCGTTGAAACTCATCATTGCCATAAAAACTCCTTAGACAGGGTTGAGGACGCGCCAGCCACCCGGCGAGGTGACCGCGGCGTATAAGCGGTGTGTGCGCTACGTACTAGCATAGCCCCACCCGGCGTCTGCCGGTAAGGGCAGTAAGAGCCGGACGGGGCTATCGGAAGCGCTACAGAGGCGCTACAGGGGCTGGACGATAGGGGCGCGTTTAGAGGTGGTCGCCCTCAGTATTCGACGTGCCCTCAGCAATCGCCTTACGCATCTGCTCCTGACGCTCCTCCTCAGCCAGACGAGCCGCCTCAGCGAACTGCGCCTCAATATCGGTCAGCAACGCCTCAACCTCCTCCTTACCAGCCACCGGACCGCCAGCAATCAGACCATCAGCACCCAAAACCACCGCCAACGGCACACCATTACCGAAATTCGCGCGCGCACCAGCATCACGGTCAATCAGCGGAGTTAACCCTTCAGGCAACGTACCCGCATTACGCGAGGTCTGCAACGACTCCAGGCTCGAATACACCGGATGCAACGCCACCTGCGGCAGACGCTCCTGCCACGAAGACATCGTCTTCAAAAACTTCACACAACCAGCACACGTCGCCGACACAAACACCAGCATACGCGCCTGATTCTTAGCCAACGCACGCAAATTCGTGTGACGACCATTCTCCAGGTACAGCGCCGCATGAGGAATCGGCATACGAACATACAGCTCCTCGCCGTTCTCGTCATACACCGGCTCCGGCAAAATCACCTCAGCCTGCGGCTCCGGCTGCGCAAGAGCATCACCGCGGCGAACAGCCTCCAACGTCACAGCAATCAGCACAGTGCCAATAATCCAAGTCCAGCCGCTATTACCCAGACCCAGCAGAGTCGACACAACACCCGTGCCACCCTTCAACGCGCTCGCATGCGCGCCAGCCGCCGCCAACAGCAACGCAATATTACGGACCAGCGTGTAACGGCTCACCGGCGCATTCGACTCAGAACCAAAACAATTACAACCCGCAGTACGACCCGTCGCCAGTGCGCGCGCAATCACCACCGTATAGAACAGCATCAGAATCAACGCCAAACCCGAAGCAATCACAACAGGCAAACGCACCGGCGACAGCAGCAGAACGGCGGCCAGGGTAATCTCGAACCACGGCAAAATCAGCGACACCGCACGGGTCGGCGCGATCTTCTCCAAACCAAGATTCTGAATACCGGTCACGGTACTCTGCGGGTCCTTCGCCTTAGCAATACCGCTAATCAGCAAAGTCAACGCAACAAGTGCCGTACACAAAACAAGCGGCACAGTAGAGACGGTGAGCATAAAACTCCTAGAGTGAGTGTGTGAAAAGAGGATGCGGCAGCGGCAGTTTTTAGGCAGAACAAACCGCGCGACGTGCCGCCGTGTTATACACGATTTTACGCCCTGCACAGGGGGAAATGTCTCTACGGGTTAAGCTCTACGAGTTAAGCGGAAAGCGGTATGCGCCCTCGTTCCTGCAGGGAACCCGCCCTCGCTTCGCTTCGGGC
>NZ_KV808305.1:327500-334655 GCF_001812205.1 Rothia sp. HMSC069C10 | reverse complement strand
CTTCGGGCACCCTGATGTCACTACGGACGATACCGCTTTCCTTACGATTAGGCGCGCTATGCCCTTCCTCCGCGCCTACAGGGGACCCTGATGTCGCCTCCGGAAGGGATAGCTACGCCTTGTATGCGTTTAGATAGCCGTGAGGCGCACCCCGTACTCGCCCGCCAGCTCCGCGTACGCCTGCACAAAGCGCTGCGCTCGCGCACCCGAGGCACAGAAAACGCCCACACGCTGATCACGCACCGACTCAAACAGGCTCAGCAGCTCCGCGGACACGTCGGTTGCCGGCAACAGCGACCCCTCAGCGTCGCTCAGCTGCGACAACGGCACATGCAAAGAACCCTCATGCTTCACCGACTCCTCACGCTCGGGCACCTCACGCACATCCAGCAGAACCTGCGGAACCTCATGCGCCGACAAATCCACCGGCACCACACGCGCCGGATCCGGCACCGCCCCAAACGACGTACACGTACCCGACAAGGCATCATACGTCAGTAGAGTACCCGCCGCTGTCGGCAAGCCGCTCACATGCTTGAGCACCTCCGTCGCCATCAGCGAACCCACCACAGCTGTTGTCGCACCCAACACCCCGGCAAGCGCACACGACTCCACCGTCTGCGGAATCGTCGGAAAAATATCACGCAAATGCGCGCCATCCGGCTCAAAAAGACTCACCGACCCGCCAAAACGCAAAACTGTGCCCCACACCAGCGGCAAACCCGCAACCTGCGCAGCATCCGCAATCAGATACTTTGACGCAAACGTATCCGTACAATCCACCACACAATCCGGTGCCGACGCGGCGAAAAGATCCAAAATCCAGGACGCATCCACATGCCGAATCGTTGTCTCAACCGTCAACGACGGGCACAGCTCCAGGGCACGGCGCGCCGCAACCTCCGCCTTCGGCTCACCCACATCAGACACACCAAAAAGCGGCTGACGCTGAATATTCGACAGCTCCACCGAATCAGAATCCACAATATGCAGATACCCCACACCAGCCGCCGCCAACGCCTGCACCACCGGACAACCCAAACCACCAGCACCAATTACCAACACGCGGGCAGCCGCCACCGCATCCTGATCAAAGCCCGGCAGGCGACGCTGACGGTCCGTGCGCTCGCGATCCAGGCGCGCATGCTCCGGATTCACCGGGGTAGGGGCAAGGTTTACATCCACGAGACAAAACCCTCCGACGGCGACGACGCCTTCGCGTGCTCACGCACCGGAATACGGCCGGCCTCACGCGCCAACGCGCCCGCCTGCACCGCAAACTTCATCGCCTGAGCCATCGCCACCGGATCCTCAGCACGATTCACCGCCGACGCCAACAACACCGCATCACAACCCAGCTCCATCGCCAGCGCCGCGTCGGAGGCGGTACCCACGCCGGCATCCAGAACCACCGGAACCTGCGCGCGAGAAGCAATCAGCTCAATATTGTGCGGGTTCAAAATGCCCAGACCGGTACCAATCGGCGCGCCCAACGGCATAACCGCCGCAACGCCCGCATCCTCCAGGCGAGCTGCAGCCACCGGATCGTCAGAGGTGTACGCGAGCACCGTGAAATCCTCAGCGACCAGCTGCTCGCAAGCGTTCAACAGCTCCACGGTGTCCGGCAGCAGGGTGTCTTCGTCGTGGATGATCTCGACCTTCACCCAGGAAGTGCCCAGTGCCTCGCGGGCGAGCATCGCGGTCATCACCGCATCGGCTGCGGTGCGGCACCCTGCGGTATTAGGTAGCGGCGCAATATTGAGCTTCTGCAGAAGCGGAAAAATGGGGGTGCCTGCGGCGTGACGGCGCATGGCAACGGTCGTCATTTCGGTGCCGGAGGCGATGAGCGCCTGCTCGAGCAGGTCCATGCTGGTTGCGCCTCCGGAACCCATGATAAGGCGGGAGTTGAAGGTGCGGTCGCCGATGGTGAGCGGTGTGAGGCTCATGGTGTTCTCCTCTGTGGGAACGTCTAAATAACGGGGTCTGCTGGTTGGTGCGGGGCGCTACGGTGCGCCCGGTTTAGGGAACAAAAACCGAGAATATCTGTTCTTTTTTGCCGGTGGGTATCTCTCCGGTACAGGCTGAAAGATTAGCCGCCCTGAACGGCGGTGAGGGCATCCACCCTATCGCCCTCGTTCAGCGGGACATCCAGCCACGTGGAACGCGGCACAATACTGCGGTTAAGGGCTACTGCCACGCCCGCCTCGGTACCAAACTGGTCCATGACAAGGTCAAATACGGTGGGGGCGTTGGTGGTTAGCGGCTCGCCGTTGTAGGTGATGATCATGCGAAATCCTTTCGTGAAGGTGCCGGGTGCATCCGGCGGGGACTGTGTTTAGTGGGTGAATCGTGCCGGGTCGCATGCCTGCATGATGGGCGGAATCTCAGCCCCGCAGGCGACCTCTGCACCAACCTTGCCGGCGAGTGCGGCAAGCAGAATACCGTGGCGGAAATAGCCCGTGGACACGAGCTGGCGGGTGCCGTCGGCACGAGTGCGGTACCCGAAGATGGGCAGGTCGTCCGGGGTGCCGGGGCGGGCGCCGACGTTCGCCTCCAGAAGCTCGCACTCTTCAACGGCGGGCACCAGGCGGATTGCGTCACGTAGCAGCTGGTGTACGCCGTCAATGGCGGGTAGTGTGCGGTGGTCTTCGCGGCTGGTCGCGCCGATGCACAGCTCCCCGTCTGGGCGGGGGATGAGGTAGACGGGGCGGGAGTTCACGTAGCCGCGCACTACATGCTTGAGGATGGGCCGCGGCGCGCGTAGACGCAGAATATCCCCGTAGACGGGGCGTAGCGGGTAGTCCCCGTGCAGTGTTGCCCCTAGTCCAGTGCAGATAATGTCGCCCGCATCCGGGTCGGTGACCCGTTCGGTGCTGAAGGTGACACCGCGGCGGGTGAGGGCGTCTTTGAGGGCGCGCCTCATGAGCCGCGGGTGCAGCTGATGGTCACTGGGGATGCTCACGGCGCCGGCGATACGCGGGGCCAGGAGCGGTTCGAGGGTGCGCGCCTGCGTGGGGGTGACGGGGTCTGCGGGGCGGTTCATGTCCCGGTAGTAGGCGCGGGTGCGTTGCAGGTGCTCGGCGTCGGCGCGGTCGGCTGCGACAATGAGCGTGCCGGTGGTGTCGTAGCCGGTGGGCAGGTCGGTGGCGCGGCTGAGCCTCTCCATGAGGGAGGGGTATGCGTCGGCGCTGGCGGTCATGAGCGGGAAGAGCTCATCCTGCTGGAATTGCACTTCTGCGATGGGCGCGAGCATGCCGCCGGCGTAGTGGCTAGCGGCAGGGTAGAGCGCCGTGCCGTCGGCGGTGGTGCCGTAGTCGCTGGTTTCGGCGTCGATGAGGTGCACGTTCTCGCCGCGTTCGGTGAGCTCAAACGCGGTGGTGAGGCCAATGATTCCGCCGCCAATGATGGTGATGGTCATGGCTATGCCTGCAGCGCGGGGTTGTCAACGAAGGCGCGGACCATGGCGATTCCGGCAACTCCGGTGGTGCGGATGGCGGGGCAGTCTTCGGGGGTGATGTCGCCGATAGCTACGGTGGGTACGGCGGACAGTTCGGCAAGTTCGCGGAGCCCATCAATGCCGAGGGGCGGGCGGTTGGACTGCTTGGTGGGGCTGGGGCGGAACGGCCCGGTGCCAATGTAGTCGATAAGGTGCGCAATCTTGTTGGACTCTTCGACGAGCTGCCGGGTGCCGGTGGTCAGACCGATGATTGCGTCGGCGCCGAGGAGGGCACGGGCGTCGGCTACGGGCAGGTCGTCTTGACCGATGTGCACGCCGTCAACGCGCACGCCGCGGGCACGCAGCGCGAGGGCGACGTCTACACGGTCGTCGATGAGGAGGGTCTGGTGCGGCTGGATGATGCCGGCGATAGCTTCGGTGAGCTGGTAGAGCTCGCGCGCGCTGATGGGTTTGGACCTAACTTGGATGCAGGTGGCGTGTTTGGCTGCCCGGACGGTTTCGAGGGGGTTGTCGCCTGTGACGAGGTAGAGGTTCAGGTCGAGGGGGCGTGCGGGGGTGGTGTAGGGGTGCGTTTCGCGGGTCATGCGGGTCTACGATTCGTCGTCGAGTAGATGTTTTTGAGCAATTCTCTCATTGAATTTCTGTGGTTAGGTTAGCACAACTGTGTGGTGAGTTGAACATCCTTCAAGCGTTTTGAGGCGTCTTGCGGGGTGTGTTCCTCGCTCGGGTAGGGGACGACCGACACGCTACACACTTCCTTCGCTCCTACAGGGGCACCCGCCCTCGCAGAGCTCGGGCACCCTGATGTCGCTTCAGGAAGGTATAGCTGTGCTGCGCGCTCGCATGTGTATCGGCACCCCTTTGGGAAGGTACCCTGACCTCCCAAACTGAACCACCGCAATGCCCTGAACTCAACATTCATTCCCGGCGAGCTGTCTGCGGTACCTCACCCGAGTATTCCCCACCCCGCCTCCGCGCACACCCTTCCCAAGCCGAGCAGCCCGCGGCTCGCTCCCGACGCACCCCGCACCCACTACTCCACCTCCCGGAGAGGGGAGAGGATAGTAGGGGAGAGGTCGGTATGTTCCGTCGCGACATCAGGGTGTCCGAAGCGGAGCGAGGACGGGTTCCCTGCAGGAGCAAGGAACATACCGCCTCGACCCGTCCAACCCAAGCCGCATCCTAAACTCTCAGCCCAACCACCGCATCCAACCTAAAAAATAAAGCCCCAAACCATAAGGTCCGGGGCTTGTGGAGCGGCTGACGGGAATCGAACCCGCGTATCAGGCTTGGGAAGCGTGCGCTCTACCATTGAGCTACAGCCGCATCTTTTTCAGTGTATCGCGCTTGCTTGTCGGGGGTGAAATGTGTCGCGGTTGTTTGTGCGCGGGGTGGCGGGGTTGAAATGTGATGTAGGCCTGTGTGCTGGGGCTGGTGGATGCCTGCACGTGGGTGGTGTTTGCCAGGTATCCTTTAAGCGTGCTTATTTCAGATCGCGATATTCGTCAAGAGATTGCTGATGGGCGCATCGTTCTTGATCCGTTCGATGAGTCGATGATTCAGCCTGCAAGTGTGGACGTGAGGATTGATCGTTTCTTCCGTCTGTTCGATAACCATAAGTACCCGCATATTGATCCTGCTCAGCCGCAGGAGGATTTGACGCGCCTGGTGGAGGTGGCTCCTGATGAGCCGTTTATTCTGCATCCGGGTGAGTTTGTGTTGGGTTCTACGTATGAGAAGGTGACTCTGCCTGATGATGTGGCTGCCCGCCTGGAGGGTAAGTCGTCGTTGGGTCGTCTGGGTCTTCTGACTCACTCTACGGCTGGTTTTATTGATCCTGGTTTTTCGGGGCATGTGACGCTTGAGTTGTCGAATATGGCGACTTTGCCGATTATGTTGTGGCCGGGTTCTAAGGTTGGTCAGTTGTGTTTCTTCCGTTTGAGTAGCCCGACTGAGCATCCGTATGGTTCTGGCGCGTATGGTAACCGTTACCAGGGTCAGCGTGGCCCGACTGCTTCGCGTAGTTATTTGAATTTTCATCAGACGATGATTCCTGCGGATGGTTCTGTGGAGTCTTAGTCTTTCCCGCTTTGGGGTGCGGGCGTGCAGGCTGTGTGTTTGTGCGCCCGCGTTGGGCGGTTTTCGCCTGTTGTGCTCGTGCGTTCACTCGCGTGCGGGTTTTTATCTCTCACTCTCTAAGGATTTTTGATGAATCTGAAGCCTGTTGTTCTGCGTGTTGCTGGCGCGGAAGTTTCTTTGTATCTGATTGATATGTCGGACTCTTTTGTGGAGCGTTTTAAGAAGGCGTGGGAGCCTCTTGCTCCGGAGTTTTTTGATACTCCTGATGAGGCGTATGCTTCGTTGTCTCGTTTTGATCAGGTGATGCTGGTTCATGCGCCGACTGATGAGTCGGTGATGGATTTGGCGAATCCGTTGATGGGTTCGTTTGATAAGGTTTCGACGCTGCGTGTGGCTGATGATGATTCGGGTATGCAGGATCTGACGAGCCGTATTACGTTGGCGATGATTGAGCAGCTGGTTGGTCGCGGTGTGATGCTGCATGCGGCTGTTATTGGTGACCCTGAGTCGAAGCGCGCTGTTGCGCTGGTGGGTGTTTCTGGTAGCGGTAAGACGACTGCGTCGCGTTTCTTGGGTTCGAAGTTTGCGTACCTGACTGATGAGACTGCGATTATTTCGGATGAGGGTGTTGTGTCGCCGTATCCGAAGCCGTTGTCTGTGATTGTTGACCCGAATGCGCCGAAGGATCAGCAGAACCCGGTGGATCTGGGTCTGAATGTGGTTGATCGTGATGACCTCAGCTATGAGCTGTCGCGTATTGTGTTCATTTCTCGTGATGAGTCGGCTTCGGAGCCGTATTTTGAGCGTGTTCCGCTGCATGAGGCTTTGGTGTTCTTGAGTGAGCAGAGCTCGGGTCTGGCGCGTCACCCTGAGGGTGTTGTGTCGCTGGCTAAGCTGGTGGAGCGTTGCGGTGGCGTGTGGCGCCTGGTGTACTCGGAGGTTGAGGATACTCTGCCGCTGGTTCAGGATCTGCTGAATGGTGGCGAGCTGCCGAACGCTGATGAGGTTGAGAACCTGGAGAAGTACACGGTTGAGGATCACCTGCCGGGTGTGTTCTTGAACGGTACGATTGCGGTGTCTCGTATGCCGGGTACTTCGGGTGTGCGTGTGGGTGAGGACGGCCCGTTCTTGCTGCTGTGTGACACTGAGCTGAATGAGCTGTCTGATTTTGCGGCGGAGTGCTGGCTGCAGGCTGAGGGCGACATTTCGTACGATGACCTGTTTGCGCGTCTGGCTGAGATCTTTGAGGGTCTGCCTGCGGAGGCGTATGACGAGAACCTGAGCGCTCTGGCGGCTGGTTCGATGCTGTGGGTTCGTGTGATTGATGATCCGCTGATTGATGACGCGACCTGGGCTCAGATGACTAGCGATGAGGTTCTGGATGAGGAGGAGCAGCAGATTGCGCTGGATTCCTCTGAGGATGCTGTCTCTGATGATGAGGATGATGTGGTGGAGGACTAGCCACTGCGGTTCTCTGGTATAGCTCTCTGGCGCGGCTTACTGAGCTCTGCTTGGTAGGCACTGCTTAAGCACGAGGGAGGGGCGGGTAGAAGAATGATCTTCTACCCGCCCCTCCCTGTGTGTTTGCGGGCTTGTATTTGCGGGGGGGGGGGGGGGGG
>NZ_KV808305.1:307002-327400 GCF_001812205.1 Rothia sp. HMSC069C10 | reverse complement strand
GGGGGGGGGGGGGGGGGGGGTGCAGGACGCTTAGCCCCACGACGCCTTACTGGGCTGCCTTGTCGCGGCGCTTCTGTTCACGCTTCTGCTCGCGGCGAGCCGCACGCATACGCAGCGGACCGGGCGCCTTCACCGGCAGCAGCAGGAGCAGACCCGCCACCACAACGATCAGAATACCGAGCACACCCCAAATCTGCGCGCCCATGATGCTCACGCACAGACCGAACAGCATCGGTGCCAGGAAGCTAGTGGCACGACCGGTGGTCGAGTACAGGCCGAACAGCTCACCCTCAGTACCGGGGTCCGCCAGACGCGCCAGGAAGGTGCGGGACGCCGACTGCGCCGGACCCACGAACAGGCACAGCAGCAGGGCGCATACCCAGAACACGCCCGGTTCGGGGAAGAACAGCAACGGGGTAGCCGCCAAGATAATGCCGACCAGCGAGATAACAATAATCGCCTTCGGGCCCAGGTAGTCATCCAGGTAGCCGCCCAGGATCGCGCCAGCCGCCGCGACAGCGCTACCGGCAATACCGAACAGGATCACCTCGGAGGTGCTGAAACCGAACGTGCCCGCCGCAAGAATACCGCCGAACGTAAAAATACCGGACAGACCATCACGGAACACCGCCGAAGCAATCAGGAACCACAGGGTCTGAGGGGACGTCATCTTCAGCCGCTTAATGGTGCGCCACAGTGCCTTGTAGGAGGCGAGCAGACCGCCCTGACGAGCCGGGGAGAGACGCTCCATACCGAGCTCCAGGAAACGCAGTTCGCGGGTGGGCAGCACCTCCGGCAGGAAGCGCTCGCGGGTACGCATACGCACCAGCAGGGGCACACAGAAGATGAGGCACCATGCGGCGGCGAACAGCGCAACCGCACGGATATTCAGGGCGTTATCGGTGGTCAGACCGAGCACCTCGGGGGTCAGCACAAAACCCCACAGCACCACAGCCAGCGCCAGGATGCCGCCAATGTAGCCGGCAGCCCATCCGGCGCCCGAAATCTTACCGATGTTCTCCGGGTGGGAGATGCGCGGCAACACCGCGTTATAGTTCACGTACGCGAACTCGCTGAACACGCTCGCCGCAGAAATCAGCGTGACACCCAGCCACAGGTACTGCGGGGTGGGGCCCACGAAGAAGCACGCCGCCATCGAACCGACCAGCAGCATGGTATTCACGCCAAGCCAGAAGATGCCCCTGCCGGACTTGTCGTTACGCTGACCGGTCACCGGCGCCAGGATCGCAATGAGGAAACCGGCAATGGTCAGACCCAGCGACAGCGCCGAAGAAGTCTCTTCGGGGGAGCCGAAGTAGCTGCTGGTCAGATAGACGGTGAAGATGAAGGTCGTCATAATCGAGTCGAAGCTCGACGAACCAACATCCCACATGACCCAGGATGCGACCGAGCGGCGGCTGTTCGCGTGGTCAACGACCCTACGCGGAGCCTTCGTCTTACGGCGGGGAGAAGAAATAGTCATAGTTGTGCTTTCGGATGCCGAGGTGGCGCTTCAGGGTAGCGGCGGCATGAAACCTGCTGAAGTAGAGCGGGCGTGCTGAAGAGGGAACACCAGGCGGTACGTACCGAGTGGAGATACGTACCGCCTAGTTCATGAACTTTCGCGCGGAAGGCGCAAAGTCTTAGTTGAAGAAACGACGCTGCAGGCGAGCAATACCGAAGCTCACCACAGCACCCGCGACGGAGGTCAGAACGGTCCAGAGGATGACCTGACGCAGGGTATCTTCAGAGTCGTGGGAAATGGCGGGAGGCTGGTTGCCGGTAGCCTTGGTCCAGGCTGCGCCCAGGCCCTTACCAACCAGGGCAGCAGCGCCCATGTTGATACCCGCAATAGCAAGCTTAGCGACGGGGTTCATGTGTATCTCCTTAGCTGTATACGATGCGGCGTCCTGCCCGTGAACCCCTTCGGGGTTGGGTGAGAAAAGAGCGCCACTCCCTAGCGTATAGGGTTTAAGGCGTTCGTGCCGCCTTGGAGCCTCTCCGTCCCAAAATTGTACACCGTGCAATTCTGGAATGCGGGCAGAAGAAGGGAACAAAAAGCGGCAAATTGGCGCGAACAGCCAGACACGCCTACAATCGAACCTGGGCTTCCACCCGCGCCACAACGGTACGGACAAGGAACTCCACACGACAGGGGAGCGCCACCGAGGCGCTGAGAGTGCTAAGCAGACCCTCGAACCTGATCCGGTTAGTACCGGCGTAGGGAGTCGAATTTCTTCTCAATGCCCTCGTCCAATCAGAGGGCGAGGACATTCCCCTTCCAACGACGGAAGGATCACCAATGTCACAGAACGCAACCCCCGCCTCCCAGGCATCAAACCATGCATCTACCCAGGCAGAAGCGAAGAAGCCGAACCTGCGCTGGCGAGTCAACGAAATCGTCATCGCCGCAGTTATCGCAGTAGCCTGCGCCGTCATCTTCTGGATCTGGGACATCGCAGTCGGCCCCGCCGCCAAAACTGCACTCGTAGCAGCACCCGAATTCCGCCCCATCGTCGCCGGCGCATGGCTGCTCGGCGGTACCCTCGGCGGCCTGCTCATCCGCAAGCCCGGTGCCGCACTCTTCGGCGAAATCGTCGCAGCATTCATCTCCGTACTTTTCACCGGCGGCGCGTGGAGCGGCGAAATCCTGATCGCGGGCCTCTTCCAAGGCCTCGGCGCTGAAATCGCCTTCGCAATCTTCCGCTACCGTCGCTGGGACGCATTCGTAGCAGTCTTCGCCGGTGCGCTCAGCGGCCTGTTCATGGGTGTTAACGAAATCTTCATCTACTACCCCGACATGGAACCGGTCAAGGCAATCATCTACGTAGCATGCTCCGTCATCTCCGGTGCAATCATCGCAGGCTTCCTCGCATGGATCCTCGTGCAGAACCTCGCCAAGACCGGTGTGCTCTCCTCGCTGGCATCCGGCAAGACCCGCCGCTAACCGCCAGCAACTAGCCACCAACTAGTCACTCACCACGAGTCACCACTCGGCACACTACAGCAGCCACACAAAAGGCTAAGGAACCATCATGGAAGCAACACCGCGCGGGGCGCGCATCGAGCTCAACAACTTCAGCTGGCACCACCCCGGCCGCCCAGAACCCGTCATCAGCGGACTCAACCTCACCATCAACCCCGGTGAAAAAGTCCTGCTACTGGGCACCTCCGGCGCCGGCAAATCGACGCTCCTGCACGCCATCGCCGGTGTGCTCCACGATGACGACGGCGAATCCGCCGGCGGCACCATCACCATCAACGGGCAAGCCCCCGCCGAAGCGCGCGGCACCGCAGGCATGATGCAGCAGGACCCCGAATCCTCCATCGTCATGGCAACCGTCGGCAACGACGTAGCCTTCGGCCCCGAAAACCTGCGCGTACCCCGCGAAGAAATCTGGGGCCGCGTCACCGAAGCCCTCACCGCAGTAGGACTCAACCACCTGCCCCTCGACCACCCCAGCAGCGCACTGTCCGGCGGACAGAAGCAGCGCCTCGGCCTGGCGGGCATCCTCTCGATGCACCCCGGCGCCATGATCCTTGACGAACCCACCGCCAACCTCGACCCCTCCGGCGTGCAGGAAGTACGCGACAGCATCCTTGCCGCCGCGCAAGCCACCGGAGCGACCCTGCTCGTCGTAGAACACCGCGTGAGCATCTGGGCGCCGCACATGGACCGCATTATCGTGCTCGGCGAAGGCGGCACCATCACCCACGACGGCGTACCCGACACCGTACTCACCGAAGCCCGCCAAGACCTCATCGACGCGGGCGTGTGGGTACCCAACTACGTGCCGCGTGCACCGCAGACCGGTAATATTGCGGGCGGTGAAAACGAGGGCGGCGAGGCGCTACTGCGCGCCGAAAACCTCAGCATCACCCGCGCACAACCCACCCCCAAACAACGACGCGCACGCCGACGCACCATCAAACGCCTCGGCGACACCCCCGCACCCGCACCCACCGACCTGCCCGTCCTGCGCAGCGGCATCAACCTCACCCTGCACGCCGGCGAACACCTCAGCGTGCTCGGACCCAACGGCGCCGGCAAATCAACCCTAGCCCTCACCCTCGCAGGGCTCCTCACCGCACCCGACGGCACCCTCACCGCCACCGACGCGCTCCGTAATTACGACGGTAACCACGGCGGCGAGCGCGCCCACTGGGACGTGCCCACCTGGACCCCCGCCCAAATGCTCAGCCGTATCGGCTACGTCTTCCAAGAACCCGAATACCAATTCATCCGCGGAACCGTACGCGAAGAACTCGAACTCGGCCCCCGCCGACTCGCCGCACTCACCCGCAACCCCCTCGACGAAGACGACCTCACCGCCCGCACCAACGAACTCGCAACCCGCCTACGCCTCACCCACCTACTCGACGCCAATCCCTTCACCCTCTCTGGCGGCGAAAAACGCAGGCTCTCCGTTGCCTCCGCACTCGCCACCGCACCCAAAATCCTCATCCTCGACGAACCCACCTTCGGCCAAGACGCACGAACCTGGGCAGAACTCGTCGACCTCATCCGCGAACTACTCGCAGGCGGCACCGCCGTCATCTCCATCACCCACGACGAAGACTACACCGCCGCACTCGGCGGCAACCACATCACCCTCGAAGCCACCGCAACCCCCGGAAAGGAGAACGCATGAACACCGACTTCTTCGGCACCATCGACCGAACCAGCTACTTCAGCAACCTCAACGCCGGCGTAAAACTCATCGTCTCCTTCGCCCTCATCATCGCCGCACTCATCGTGCGCGACCCCCTCACCTCCGGAATCCTCTTCGCCCTCGAACTGCTCGGATTCATCCTCGTCGGATTCCGACCCGTCAACGTCCTCGCCCGCTTCTGGCCCATCCTCATCGCCGTCATCACCACCGGCTGGTCCGTCGCCATGCTCAGCGCCAAAAGCGGCACCACGATCCTCGACCTCGGCTTCAACAGCATCACCACCGACTCCGCCGCCGTCGGCGCAGCCATGATGATCCGCTCCCTCGCCATGGTCCTACCCACCCTCGCATTCGTACTCACCACCGACCCGACCGACCTCGGTGACTCCCTCGCACAAACCTTCAAACTACCCTCCCGGTTCGTGCTCGCCACCGTCGCCGCCCTGCGCCTCGTCGGCATCCTCTTCGCCGAATGGAACGCCCTCGGCCAGGCACGACGCGCCCGCGGACTCGGCGCGGGCCAATCCCTCGCCGGACGAGCCCAAACCTTCGGCGGACAAAGCTTCGCCCTGCTCGTGCAGGCCATCCGCCGCGGCTCCCGCCTGGCCATCACCATGGAGGCGCGCGGCTTTGGCGCGGGCGAACGCACCTGGGCGCGCGTACCCTCGTATTCGCGCCGTGACGTGCACGTGAGCATTGCCGCCGCCGTCATCATTGCTGTTGCGTACGGTGCATCTATTGCTGCGGGTACGATTCAGTTCCTCTGGGGCTAGTTCGTTCTTACAGTAGGTTGCGGTTTCGTTTTCGTGACCCCGCTTGGGAAGCGGTATCCGCCCTCGTTCCTACAGGGGCACCCGTCCTCGCTTCGCTTCGGACACCCTGATGTCACTACGGGCGATACCGTCTTCCCACGCTGGGCTACGGAGGCGCCCGCACTCTTCCTTCGCTCCTACAGGGAACCCGCCCTCGCAGAGCTCGGGCACCCTGATGTCGCTTCAGGAAGGTACGACACCTCCGCACTTGGTCTGCAGACAGCACAAAGGGACGGCACCATCCTCGCTCGGATGGCACCGTCCCCTTTTCGTATGCGATTAGCTCTGCTGCGCCAGGTAGTTCAACAGCGTGGCGGTCAGCTCCGGGTCGTGTGCCAGCGCCGTGCCGTTCAGGTGAGTCACCGGCGCAATCAGACGCACCGACGAAGCCAGCCACACGCCGTCCGACTCGAACAAATCCTGCGGGTAGAGCGGCCCGAAGCCCAGTTCCCAGCCTGCCTGGCGTGCCGCCTCGAACACCGCACCCTGCGTGGTGCCGGGGAGGATGCCGTGGCTCGGCTCAGGCGTGTACAGTACCTTCTTGCCGTCCTCAATCTTGGCAACCAGCACCGAGGAGGTGGCGCCCTCCAGCACGCGACGCTCGTCGGTGATGAAGATAGCGTCGTCCGCGCCGCGCTCCTGCACGTACCGCAGAACCGCCATGTTCACCGCGTAAGAGAGGGTCTTCGCGCCCGCCAGCAGCCACGGGTAGGCGCTGTTGTCCATCGGCTCGTGGCCGCGCGGCAGCAGCATCGCCTTCACACCCTCGGTGCGGCGCTTCACGATGGAGGCGGGCACCGGCGACGCCATAATCAGCGTGTACGGGCCCGGCTGCATGGAGGTCACCGCCTGGGTGGGGCCGCGCGAAATAATAATCTTCACGATGTGCTCTTCACCCAGGGCAGTCTCGGCACCGGCGGCAGCCTCACGCATGAGGCGCTCCACCGCCGAACGCAGAATCTCGGGCTCCGGGTCGGGCAAATCCAGCATGCGCGCCGACGACTCGAGGCGGGACAGGTGCATGCCGAGCTTACGCACGCGACGGTTGACGGACAGCATGGTTTCGAAGACGCCGTCGCCGCGGGTGAAGCCCTGATCATCAACGCTGATGAGGGGCACGGACGGGTCGACGAAGATGCCCTGCGGGTTCTGCTCGTTCAGAAGAATTACGGTACTAGACATAGTTTTATTGTACGTTCGGGTCGCTAACCGGCGCGGGAAGACGGTATCGCCCGTAGTGACATCAGGGTGCCCGAGCTCTGCGAGGGCGGGTCCCCTGTAGGAACGAGGGCGAATACCGCCTCCCGAGCAACGCTAAAGGCAACAGCAAAGCCCCGGATGTGCAACCCACATGGGTCGCCCATCCGGGGCTTTAGCTATACAAAAATCAACAACAGGCTAGTGATCCGCCGCCGGGGCTGCGTGGCTCTCGCCGTCAGCCGAGTAGTCCGAATCCTTACGCGGCGTAGTCCACAGCACCAGCGCCGTCAGGACCGCGAAACCAAAAATGGAGAAGCCCATCGGCAGGTACTCATGCTCACCGGCAAACGACACCAGCGGCGCCGCCAACGCACCCAGCATCGCCTGAACCGTACCCATCACCGCCGAAGCACTACCCGCCATGTGGCGCGCCTCGTTCAACGCCAACGCCGAAGCATTACCAAAAATCAGGCCGCACGAGCTGGTCAGCAGGAACAGCAGAACCAACGTCGGCACCAGCGAAATACCGACAAGGAAGCTAACCAACAGCAGCGAAGACACCACCAGCAGGCTCACCACGCCGACATTCACGATGCGACGCTGCGCCACACGACCCACCAGCTTCGTCGCAATCGCGCTGAACAGCACAATACCAATCGAGTTCACACCGAACACGATCGTGAACTCAGTCTCGGACATGCCCAGAATCTTCTGCAACACAAACGTCGAACCGGAAATATACGAGAACAGCGCACCAAACGCGAAGCACATCGTCAGCATGAAACCCAGGTAGCGGCGAATCTTGAAGACCTTCGGCAGCTCCGAGTACACGCTCAGGGCGGTGCCCTGGTAGCGTTCCTCCACCGGCAGGGTCTCCTTAATCACGAAGATCACGCCGAGCATCATGATCGCGGTAATCACGCCAAGCACATGGAAAATATCGCGCCAGTTACCCCACGACAGCACCCAGCCACCAAACAGCGGCGCAAGCACCGGCGCGAAGCCGTTAATCATCATCATGACGCCCATGAGCTTAGCGGTCGCCAGACCCTCAGTCGTATCAGCCACGATAGAACGCGCCAGCACCGCACCAATCGAACCGGTGAAGCCCATCATGAAACGCGCAAAAATCAGCAGCTCAATATTCGGCGCAAAACCACACGCCACCGTCGCAATAAAGCAGATGACCGCACCAATCAGCAGCGGCTTGCGGCGGCCCGTCTTATCCGATAGGGGACCCACAATCAGCTGGCCGAGCGCCATACCCACCATGAACCCGCTCAACGTCAGGGAGGCGTTCGTGCTGGTGGTGTTCAGGTTCTCAGCGACCGCAGGCAGCGCCGCCAGGTACATGTCCGTAGCGAGCGGTGCGATAGCGGTCAGCAGCGCCAGAACTACGATAAAAATGGGCGAGAGCCCGAATGAGGTCTTAGTCGACTTCGAAGACATATGTCTTAGTTTTTCTTTCTGTGTGATGCGCGTGCAACGGCGCCTGCGGCCCTAAAACATGGATGCAGCGGTGCCTGATCCGGGTGAATTTGCGCAGGCTAGAAGCACAACTTGTACACCCTAGCAGAATTGGGTGTGGCTTCGTAAGTTAAATTTTTAACTTTTTGAGCCGGGAGGGGCACTCCGTTTGGTTCCTTTGTGCATGGTTCCTTCGTGTTTGGTTCGCTTGGATGGTTCCGCTTGGCATGCGGTATTCGCCCTCGTTCCTACAGGGGACCCGCCCTCGCAGAGCTCGGGCACCCTGATGTCACTACGGGCGATACCGCCTGCCTGCGTAGGTACAGCAAAGGGACGGTGTTATCCTCGCTCCTACAGGGGCACCCGTCTTCGCTTCGCTTCGGACACCCTGATGTCGCTTACGGATAACACCGCCCCTTGAGTGGTTTGGCTAGCCTGCCGCTCAGTCCCCCCAGCGCTGAAGAAATATTTGAGAAATATTCTTGAGAAGCATTGCTAGACCCAACGGCATAACTTACGTTGGTCATACCACGCGATACGACCGGAGGGAGCACCTCAGATGCGCAACCACTATTACAAATATTTGCTATGCATCCTGCTGCTCATAGCTTGCGTCTTGCTCATAATCTTTGCCGTGCTTTCTAGCAACAACCCGGGTAGCGAAAAAGACGGCATTACCTCCACGCACGCGCCGAGCAATACCTCAACCTACTGGGATAAAGACCGCATGGAATCCGCTAGCCCGGCTCCCATGCCCGAATAAAACAGCGCCTGAATAAAACTGCCTCTAAATAGCCGTAGGGCCCAATGCTTCGAGATACACAAAGCATTGGGCCCTACTGTCTTGTAGGCGGCTGCTACTGCGCCGCGCTGTCGTAGATGAAGTCCACGGTCGCGTAGTCCTCCGGGATTTCGGCGAGCAGCGCCTCCTCCTGCTCCGCCCAGCGCTCCCAGTGCGGGCGGAACGTGTCACCGTCACGAGCCATGGCGCGTTCGTAACGCACCTCGTCCGGGGCGGAGGCGAGAATACGCACCTCGCAGGCGCCCGCAATCGCGCCGACACCCTCACAGATAATGACCTGCGTAGCCGCCGGGTCGACGGTGCGCACCTCACCGGGGGCGCCCGCCTCCCAATCCCACAGGGTGTAGGTTCCGGCAATACCTTCGGTCAGCTGCACGGATAGCGCGTCCCACGCCTCCACGCCGTCGAAGAGACCGTCCCAGCCGGGGTAGAAGTCGTCCAGGTGCAGCACGTGCACGCTGTGCTCGGCGGCGGTGAGCTCCTGCTCAAGCTGCGCGGCGAGGCTGGTCTTGCCGGTGCCGCTGCGGCCGTCAATGCCAATAATCAGCGGGATCTGCGCGAAGTCGGCAAGGAACTGCGCACGGAATTCGGCGAATTCGGCGGTGTCCATGTCAAAGTCGTTGCCGATGCCATGCTCCAGGCGCAGCATGTCTTTGCAGAGCTCCAGGATTTCGGTGGTGCCGGTGACGCGGCGGTTCTGGTTTAGGGGGATACGCTGGCTCACTGCGCGTCGCCTTCCTGTTTGAGGTGGTTGATGAGGCCGCGTGCGGCGGCGTCAATGAGGCCGGTGGTGTACACGAAGTCGCGTTCGCTACCGTACCAGGGGTCGTAGATGCCGAGCTGGTCCAGGTGGGTGGTGGTGACCTTCGGGTCAAAGCTGCGCATCATACGGATCTTGGCTTTGTCCTCGTCGTTGCGGGCGAGGGCTTTGAGGCGCAGGTAGTGGGGTGCGTCCATGGCGAGGATGAGGTCGTTGCGGTCGAAGTCCTCGACGGTGAAGACGCTGGCGCGGTGCGCGGACGGGTCGATACCGCGGGCGGTGAGCTGCGCGGCGGCGCGCGGGTCGATGCGGTTGCCTTCTTCTTCGTTGCTGATGCCGCTGGAGGTGACGGTGACGGGCACGCCGGCTTCTTGGGCGTGCTGGCGGATGAGGTATTCGCCGACGGGGGAGCGGCAGATGTTGCCGGTGCAGACAGTCATGATTCGGTACATGGTTCTAGTGTATCGGTGGGGTAGCGGGTGGTTGGGCGCGGCGGGTGATTGCGGCGGTTCTTTGGGCGGCACGGTGATGGGCGGAGGCGCTCGCCGGTGGGCTGCCGCCGCCGGGCTGTCGCTACCAGACCCGGGCGCGAAAAGGCCCCGCCGATGAGGGGCCGGCGGGGCCTTTTAGAGGTGGATATTATTCGGTGGGTTCTTCCGGTTTGGGTGCGGGCAAAGGCTCGGGGTCAAAAAGCTCACAACCAGCAGGAACAGTGAATACCCTGCCGTCAGCTACAGTAATCTGCTCGGTTTCAAATAGGGTGTTATCCGTTGACATTTTGAACTCATATTTATCTGGGGGATTCTGATAAGAAAAACGAGTCTGGCTTGAAAAAGACATGAACTGTAATTTTTGTTGGCTGGAGATTTTTTCTATGAATTTAATAGGCCCATAGAAAATAACCCTGTTGAAATCTAGACTTTCTTTGAAAATAGTTTCAACAAAATATGTACTTCCTTTAAATATGGTGCGGATAAAGGATGGGGGATATTTAAATATAGCATCATCAAAAATTACGGTATCTTCGAAAGTTGTGTCGAGAAAATATGCGGAGTCTTTAAATTTGGTGCTATTGAATAATGTGCGGTATTTGAAAGTTGTATCACTAAAGGATGTGCTTTTTTCAAAAGTGCTGCCAATGAAAGATATAGAGCTTTTAAATACTGCATCTTTAAATAAAGCTGTCTCTTTGAAAGTTGCCAAAGCGTAAGATGCGGAATCTTCAAAAGCGGAACCCTCGAATGAAACAAACCCCTCAAATATGGCTAGATTGAATGAAACTGATTTCTCACCGGGGAAGCTGGTGTGTAGACTATCCTTTTCAAAGATGGCATCCTTGAAAGAAACATAATTTTTAAAAGTGGAGTTATTAAAGGAAACGGTTTTGCTGAATACTGCTCCCGAAAAAAGAAGTTGAGAGTTTATGATGCTATCATCAAGATTAACTTTATATGGAAAATATGCCTGAGAGAAATCGTAAGTAAAATCTGACCACAGGCCTTCCTCTACGATAACTTCTTCATCTTCAAAGTGTCTGATGCCAAGCCGATTTACAATTTCCTTCACGATGGTGTTACGCACATCTTGCTCTTCACGGAACTGATCCCGCTTGGTCAAGAAATTTTTCCTCTCCTCTTCTGAAATTTTTGTTTCCGGTTCTTTCTCCCCAAAAAGCTTCCGGTCTTCTACGTAAGGGAAAGGAGCGCGTACATAGGCGCATAGATTATTAATAATTACCTGGCCTTCTTTTTGTGCCTCTTCTGGTTTAATGGCATCGTCTGCAAGCCACTCATCAACCAAGCCTACGAGGGTATAGATACCGCCCAGTCGGACAGAAGCTTTCTCATTAGCCAGCTGTTCTACAGCTTTGGTGTAGCGGCTGCGGCGTTCGGCGTGTACTTGGCGAATGTGATCATTCTTGTTCTTCTGGATGTCATCCTCGACCTTGCGGCGGTCGACCTGGTTCTTCCAGCTAGTCTGAAGAAGAGTCAGAATCGCAATAATTCCACCCGTGATGTAGAGGAAGTGTAAGCGTAAATCAGAGATAGACTTCTGTTCTGCTTCGCCGGAGAGTCCACTCTGGCGTAGCCAACTAGTGTTGGAAGGGACCCAAAGGGCAGCTGCGCCTCCAGCAAGCCCGAGCAAGACGAGTATTGGGAAGAACCAGCGAATATAAAAAGGTGGCTTCTTTATTGAGGTTTCATTGTCCGCCAAGACAATCTCCTATCTTCGGTGAAAGGAACGGTCACCTTTCAGCATAGTGCACAAGCTACCTAACAGAGACTTCTGAAGGCTACAAGCAAAGGCCCCGCCAGTATAAGGCTGGTGGGGCCTTCAAGAGTGAGTACTATTTGGCTTTGCCTATCGGCTTTGAGGTATCACTTACGTGGGTATATTTTTCTTCCTTGGAACTCCAAGACTTTGGGTCAAAGAGTCGGGATCCGATTGGTATTTCTTGGGTGCAGCTATTACCCGATTTATCAATCAACTCTGCTACCTCAAGTTGGATATTATTTGAGTGTGTTGAAAAATTAGAATCCTCTTTGCAAGTAAAATAAGATGAATCGAAATTTGGTTCGGTAGAAAAGTTGGATGATTCAAAGGTTGCTTTTATGTAGAAATATACTTCATTAAAATTTGCCTTTTGCTCAAAAAATGTCTTCGAGAAGTCTGCACTGTAATTTGCAGATATGATATTTCGGGGGATAGAGGCATATCTTATGGTTTCTCTAAGCTGATTCTTCATGCCCCTTAGTTCTGCATTGGTGCTAAGAGGCCTACCCAGTCTGGTAGAGGAAAAATCTGCAGGTCCATAAAATTTAGAATTGTCAAACTTTGAACGAATGTAGAAATCTGAACCAGTAAACTTTGTCTCTCCGTAAAAATTACTGCGGGAGAAAGAAGCGAGTTTGTAGAAATTTGATTTTTGAAAATCTGCATTCATAAACACTTTGTCGTCTAGTGGGTAAAAAATAGGGGAATCTGAAAAGTCAAATTTTAAATCCGTCCATAAGAGATTCTTTTGATTTTTCGGGTTTATTCTATTGCTCATTTCGCTGAAGATTGTTTGGCGTATCTTCGCTTCGTCTGAAGGAGCAGCTCCAGATTCAAGGTCTATACTGGTTAATCCATTTGGTATTGAACGGATATATGCACAAAGGTTATTGATAATAACCTGTCCTTCTTTTTGACGTTTCTGGGGCTGGAGATTTTTATCCGCAAGCCACTCATCCGTTAATCCAACGAGCGTATAGACTCCACCTAGACGAATAGCTGCATTCTCGTTGGCCAACTGCTCAACGCCTTTGGCATAGCGGCCACGACGTTCTGCATGTACTTGGCGGATATGATCGCGTTCGTTCTTGTTCTTCTCATGAGTGTTTTTACGATGGTTTTCCCATAACGTGAGCATTGTGAGCGCACCCGCGAATACTGCGAGGATAGCCTGGCGTACAGAAGCAACAGAGTTACCTTGATGCTCGAGTCCCGAGATGTTCTGCGGGACGTAGAAGGCACAGATAATCCCGACAAGGGCCAGAAGGATAAGGGTTATATAAAACCAATTCTTTGAATACTTCCTTGCGCACCAGATAATAAGTCTTTTCCACCATGGAGGGCGAGTCTGCAAAGAGTCTTCGGCGCTATCCACCATTTTTGTCATAGTCTCTAATTCTCCTGTCTCCGCTGAGAGGAATGGTCACCTTTCAGCATAGGGCAAAACTGTCTGACATGCGCTTCTATTGGTCATAAACAAAGGCCCGCCACACATTCAATGCGGCAGGGCCTCTGGATATTACTGCGCGGGCTCACTCAGGCGCGTGTATTCTTTCTGCTGTTCATCCCAGGAAGACGGGTTGAATAGCACCGTACCGACCGGGATACTGCAGCGCACACTGTCTAGCTCTGCTGTGCCTAGCGGAATAGGCTGGCTGCCCTCGTGCACCGCGAAATTATGCGCCTCTTGACCATCGGACAGTGCAGCGAACCGAGTACTATACATTTCATTCGATTCTTCGTTTTTAATCGTGAAGAAAGGTGGGATTTTTGTGAAAGATGCGTCACAAAAATCCACATTTCGCATAAAGATTGTTCCAATGAAATCTGTACCTGCATCAAAGGTGGCCTTGTTAAAGTCTGCTCTTTGCGTAAAATTAGCCTCGCTAAAGTCTGTGTTCTGGGTGAAAGTTGCCCCACTGAAGATTACTTCTTGAGCGAAGGACGCTTTGCTGAAATCTACCTTTTGAGCGAAGGTTGCGCCAGTAAAATATGCTTTCTGCATGAACTGAGCCTTGCCAAAGTAGCTCCTACTGAATGTTGCCCAATCAAAGTGTGCGTTATGGGTAAAATAGGCTCCTTCAAAGTGTAAAATTCTGGGGAAATCTACCCAGCTAAAGTCCGCTTCATGGACAAAAATCACCTTGCTAAAATCTGCACTTTGGGCAAAAGTTGCACTACGGAAATCTGCTTTAAGAACGAACTTTGTCCAGCGGAAATCGGCGGTGTGCATAAAACGGGTCCAACTGAAATGTGCCTGGTGAGCAAAACTGGCATCGCTGAAATTTGCTTTACCGAAAAAAGTAGTGCCGATGAAATCTGATTCTTCGAGGAAAGTTGCCTGTGAAAAATTTGGGTTTTCCAAGTGAAGGTTAGATAAAGAGTAAAAAATGTCGGATTTAACAAAGTTAAATTCAAAGTTGCTCCAGGTTCCATGGACTATTTTATTGCCGTCGAATTTATCAAATGCGCTAACTCTCTTACTTATTTCAGTAAAAATAGTTCGTCGCACCTCTTGTTCTTCTTGAATTTTTGTCTTATTGATGGGGAAAGAATTGGAGTGGTTTTCCGTGTTCTTTTCTTTTAGGGCCCTATTCTCAATAGTATATTGCTCCCTTATAAGAGGGAACGGTGAACGAATATAAGCACAAAGATTATTAATAATAACCTGTCCTTCTTTCCGGCGCCCTTGTAGGCTAATGCTCATATCTTCAATCCACTCATCGACCAAACCCACAAGGGTGTAGATACCGCCCAGACGGACGGCTGCTTTCTCATCAGCTAGCTGCTCGACGGCCTTGGTATAGCGGCTGCGGCGCTCTGCATGAACCTGGCGGATATGGTCGCGCTCGTTCTTCTCGGCGTCCTGCTCATTCTTCTTGATATCCGCATCAATTTTGAGACGGTCACCCTGGTTCTTCCAGTTAGTCTGCAGAAGAGTCAGAACCGCAATAATACCGCCAGTGACGTACAGCAGATGCAGGCGCAACTGATCTGAACTGCCAGAGCTCATGCCGCAGTGCAACCAGAGAACCCAAGGCAGAATGAGCGCAGCCGCAGCGCCGCCCAGGCCAAAGCTAATGAGGAGCTTAATAAAGTGCCGGATATACCAAGGCTTCTCCTGAGCTTTCGGGATTACCTGGCTTTCTGGAATGGATGATGCGTTATTGCTGGGCACTAGATTCTCCTGTCCTCTCTGATAGGAACGTTCACCTTCCAGCATAGGGTAAAGCTGCTCGCCGTGAGGTGCGCCCGGTCATCAACGAGAACTTCGCCAGTATGAGATGCACAGGCGATGCTTTTGCTGTCCGCGGCAGACGAAGCAGGTATGAGAACCCTCAAAATAGGCGATATTGTTCCTTGCGACGGATACAATAGTGGCGGAATTAGTGCTGTCGTGTTGTTATGTCTTAAGAATTGCGCTAAATTATTAGGTATACGGTCATACGTACAGGAAATGTCCTTATGTGCAATGACAGTAAAATAAAAGTGGAGCCACCAGCGATGCCGCTAACATCGCGAGTAGCCCCACTCTCAAGAGCCTAGAAGAGGCACGAGGCGACAAACTCACATACCTCAATCAGGCTGGCGAATAGGGTAGCTACATAGCTTCCCCGTTCAACAAGTACCCAAACGCGGTCCTTATCCATAGGAGTACACCTCCTCTCTATTTAGTTAGAGACAACGCGGAATTGCGTTGTCACTGCTGATTTTAGCAGATGGCACACATTCCGCGGATTTTTGCTACCCAATTTAAGTTTGTTTATCTCAGGCATAACCTAATGCCGCTGAAAGGCGATAAACGAATCCGGGTAGCTAAGAATCGAAAAAACCCCGCTAGAGCCTACAGGCCCAGCGGGGTTTTTCGCACCATTTTTATTTTGTACCCAGCTGCTCGATAGCGTCTGCCGCGCACGCAAAGGCCCCGCCACACATTCAATGTGGCGGGGCCTCAAGATAATTACTGCGCAGGCTCACTCAGGCGCGTGTACTCCTTCTGCCGTTCATCCCAGGACGCCGAATCAAAGAGCACCGCCCCGACCGGGATACGGTACCCTACACCGTTCAGCCCGGCTGCACCCAGCGGAATAGGTTGGCTACCCTCGTACACCGCGAAGTTATGCGCCTCCTGACCGGTAGCCTCCGAACCAGTAGACAGCGTAGCGAATCGCGCCCGGTGCATCTCGCCCGAGTCAGCATCCTCAACAGCGAAGACCGGCGGGCTCTTCACGAAAGACACATCGCAGAAATCTACAGTCTGCACAAAGGACGCACCATAGAACTCCGCGCCCGCCTTAAAGGTCACATCACGGAACCCAGCGAGCCCCTCAAACGTAGCCCGGCTAAAGTGCGCATCCCCGTAGAAGGTTGCCGCGTTAAACCCGGCATGCCCCTCAAAGACTGCCTCACGGAACTCCGCAACTCCCGCAAAATCCGTCCTGAAGAAGCTTGCATTACCGCCAAAAGACGACCTAAAGAACCCAGCGTTCCCCTCAAAGGAAGCACCGCTAAAGCCCGCATCCGCCGTAAATGCAGCATCGCGGAAGTCAGCGTGCCCTCCAAAAGAAGCCTCACGGAAGTCCGCATTAGCATTGAAAGACACCCAGCGGAAGAATACATCACCAGCAAAGCGCGCGTTACTAAAGTCAGCCGTTCCCATGAAAGTTACGTCGCTAAAAGGCGCATCCTGGTCAAAGACCGCCCGGGTAAAGTTCGCGTTACCTACAAAAGTTGCCCCGCTGAAATCTGAACCGTTGCAGAACCTCGCCGCAGAGAAATCGGCGTTCTCAAGAGTCAGACCGTCGAGAGGGTAGAAGACGACTGCCCGGCTGAAATCGAACTCAAAGCCGCTCCACGCGCCGGGGACAACAGCCACCTCGCCCTTCTCATTTTCAGCAAGGGTGCTGCTGCGCTTGCTCATCTCAACGAAGACGCTGCGGCGAACATCCTGTTCACCACGAAAAGCCGCCAGATCCGTAGCGAAATCACCCGCATAGTTAGCGGGCGGCGTATCGGATTCAAAAGCTTCTGCCTTGAACGCCCGCGAGAACGGCGAACGAACATAAGCGCAGAGGGCATTGACGATGACCTGCCCCTCCTTCTGCCGCGCATCAACGCTGAGCTGCTCGTCAGCGAGCCACTCATCCACCAGACCCGCAAGCGTGCTGAGGGCGCTTGCACGGACTGCCGGGTTCGGATATGCCAGCTGCTCAACTGCCTTGCTGTAACGGGTGCGGCGCTCGGCATGCACCCGCTGGGGGTGTTTCAGCTTTTTCTGGGCGTTCATGCGGTGGAACTCCCCAAGAAAGAGAACACCCAGAAGGGTGCCGGTGATGAAGAAAATGAACGGCTGAACCTCAAAATAGGTGATGTCAGGATCAAAGGTGAAAGGCATAAAACCCGCCGCGACAATGCCCAAGAGAGCGATAGCCCAAACCCAGGTGTGGAAGCTAGACAGCTTCCCCTTGAAGTTGCCGAACTGCGCGGCGAGCGGGAAAAGCAGAATGACGACTGCGCATGCTATCAGCCAAGCCCACGCGGTGCTGGGTGCGAGATGCATGTGGTTCTCCTGTCATCGTTGAAAGGGGCGGGTCATACTCAGCATAGTGTAAAGCTGCTGGGCTTGGGCAGTTGCTGGTCAAAAGCAAGAACCCCGCCAACGCTAGATGTGCGGGCGGGGTCTGCGTGTGGGGCTTCCCTGACGGTGGGGAGAGCTAGGTTTTATTGTGCGGGCTCACTGATGTGGGTGTAGTCCTGCTTCTCTTCGTCCCAGGAATCCGGGTCGTACAGCACCGCACCGAGAGGGAGAACGAACGTTCTGTTAAGAAGCTCCGCTGCGCCCAGCGGAACAGGCTGGCTACCCTCGTACACCGCGAAGTTATGCGCCTCCTGACCGGCCGAATCTGAACCGGCAGGTAGAGCAGTGAACCGAGCCCGGTACATCTCGCCCGAGTCAGCATCCTCAGCTGCGAAGAGCGGCGGGCTCTTCACAAAAGACGCATTGCAGAAATCTGCAACACCCATAAAAGACGTTCCGCAGAACTCTGTACTTATCTCAAAAACCGCAGGGTTCATTATCTTCGAATGTGGAGATAATGAACCCTGTTGGAATTAGACTGCATTTTAGTTCATAAATGTATCATTTCTGTGTTTCTGGTTGAAATAAACGAGATCCAATGGGTACATATTCCCAGCGATTTTCATCTACCCATTCAGGATGCAATGGATGGACATAATCTTCTTCTAGTTCAAATTCAAATGCGTGTTCATGCTGTTTATTAAATTTTGCGGCAAAGAAAGGAACATGATTAAAGTCTGAATCGGTTGCTGTGTCTTCGTCTAGGTTATTTTCCCATAAATCGTTGTGTGTAGTTAATGTGGTTACGTTTGTTTCAACAAAGTAGGCGGGGCCATAAAATTGTGCATGTGAGAAATGTAGTAGTCCCGTGGTTTTTACATAGTCAAAATTTGCTTCTCCCTTAAATATTGAATTACTGAAATCAATATGTTCGAATGAATCTGAAGAGAATTTTGAATATTCAAATGTTAAATCTCCATGGAATGCAGAGTTGGAGAAGTCTGCTGCATCAATAAAGTGTGTTCTGGTAAAGTCTGAATTTCCGTAGAAAATAGATTTGGAAAAATCTGTATATGTGTAAAAATGGCTATTTGAAAAGTTTGTGTCGCCATAGCAAGTAATATTTTTGAAGTCGGCATTTTCAAAACTCATTGAGGCCAGTGAGTAGAATAATTGTGATCCGGAGAATGAAAAACTAAAGTTGCTCCACGGCCCCTTTTTTATTTCTATATCGTGTGTGTCGATGGAGCAATCGTACTTACCTGCTTCCTCCGCGGTGCTTAGCCGTTTGCTCATCTCTGAAAAAATACTTTGACGGATCTCTTGTTCTTCGCGGAGCCTTACCTTGTCTGAGATTAATTCTCCTTCATATATATCCGGATTAACGCATGTTTCGATATTTTCTCTTTTCTCTGCAAGTGGGAAAGGAGAACGGATATAAGCACAGAGATTGTTGATGATGATTTGTCCCTCTTTTTCTCCATTGTTAGAGTCAACAAGGCTTGTGTCATCCAGTAGCCATTCATCAACGAGACCTACGAGAGTGTATACACCGCCTAAGCGAATTACAGATTTATCGTGTGCAAGCTGCTCAATAGCTTTTGCGTAACGGGCCCGGCGCTCCGCATGCACCTGACGAATATGGTCACGCTCATCCTTTTCATTCTGGGCAGCAAGTTGCTCTCTTTGAGATTTTAGCTGAGAATTGAGTTGTTTCTTAAGGTTATTTTCCTGGGAATTTAATTGATCTACAAGATTCTTTCTTTGTGCTTCTAGCTGTTTTATAAACTGATTATTTTGTTCATCAAATTTAGATTTCTCTATATCATTTTTGCGGCGAGTTTCACTGAGAGTTATAACGCCGAGAAAACCGCCTGTAGCATAAATGATTATCTGGCGTAGTGTGGTGCCTTCACCATCCTTAGCGAAATCATTTGTTATCGCTAGAGGTAATAGAAAAGCGATACTTCCTCCAATGATGGCGATACCAAAAATCCATGAGGTGAAAGTAGAAATTTTTATGTGGAAAGGTTTCTTTATCCATAGAATAGATATAGTTGCGGATATGATAGTTAGTAGGATAGAGAAAGGGAACCAATGAAACGATTGGCTTGAATTCCATTCGCGGAAAAATACTAAATAAATAATCCAAGAAATGGCTGGAATTGCAATAAGCAATGTAAGAGTCAACGCTCGGTGACTATCTTGTTTGCCTGTTATCTGTGAATTTTTTGGAATTTCGGAAGGTACGGGCTCGGAACTATCGGGTGATTTCAGTGAAGTGTCTTGCTCTGACATAAAGTATCTCCTGCTTTGCTCTGAACAGATGGTCCATTCCAGCATAGTGGAGAGAAGCGCATCCATGCATAAGGCACAGGATATTGGATTAGCATGTAGGCATATATCTGTTGTCATCGTGCCCGATAGCCAGCAGAAGTGAGTCTAGCGTCTTTCCCCTGGCCCCAAGTTCCACTCCTTGTCCTAGCCCTCTTTGAAGTAAAGGACGTCGTATCGTCTCTTTGGCGTCTTCAATCTTGAATGTGATAGCTTTGTCAAACCTAACTCAGTCTTTACTCTGGGGGCCGCATATTGAGTGGTTGGTTCTCAGCGCAAGCGGGGTCTGTGTGCGGGAGCTTCCCCGACAGCGGCGGAGAGCTAAATTTTACTGCGCGGGCTCACTCAAGCGCGTGTATTCCTTCTGCCGTTCATCCCAAGAAGTCGGATCGAAGAGCACCGCCCCAACCGGGATACGGCAGCCCACGCCGTTCAGAGCTGCTGTACCCAGCGGAATAGGCTGGCTGTCCTCGTACACCGCGAAGTTATGCGCCTCCT
>NZ_KV808305.1:217157-306902 GCF_001812205.1 Rothia sp. HMSC069C10 | reverse complement strand
GTACACCGCGAAGTTATGCGCCTCCTGACCAGCAGCTTCCGAAGCGGTAGACAGGGCAGCGAACCGAGCCCGGCGCATCTCGCCCGAGTCAGCATCCTCAACAGCGAAGACCGGCGGGGTCTTCACGAAAGACACATTGCAGAAATCTGCAACACCCATAAAGGTTGCCTCCACGAACTCCGCGCCTGCCTCGAAGGCTGCATCAGCGAACCAAGCGAGCTGCTCAAACGCAACCCCGCTGAAGTTGGCATCAGCGCTGAAAGCCGCCGTGCTGAACCCGGCATACCCCTCAAAGACAGCCTCACGGAACTCTGTAGTCCCCGCAAAATCCGTCCTGAAGAAGCTCGCATTACCGCCGAACGACGCCCTGCAGAACCCCGCATTACCACCAAAGGTTGCACCGCTAAACCTCACATCTGCCGCAAACGTAACGTCGCGGAAGTCCGCGTGCCCTCTAAAAGAAGCCTCGTGGAACTCCGCATTAGCGTTGAAGGTCGCATTCGCGAAGCTCGCACTATAGTTGAACGTCGAACAGGTAAAGTCCGCGCCCTGACCGAACGTCGCATCCGCGAAGTAGGCACCCTCAAAGCTCGCCCCGTTGAAGCTCACCGCCCGAGCGAACGTCACCCCACCGAAGCCGACACTCGCCGTGAACGTCGCCTCACTAAAGTCGGCATCCTGCGCAAATGCCGCGTTACCGAAGTTCGCGTACTGCGGGAAGTCCATCTCATAGATCGTCCTCGGCAGCGCAATAAACGACGACCGGCTGAACGTGACATCGCCGTCGAACCGCGCCCCACCAAAATCCTCGTACTGCGTGAACGACGCCCCGCTAAAGTCCGCCGCGCTCGCAAAGCGTACGTTGCTGAACATCGCGGACTGCTTGGTGACTACACCGGCAAAGCGCGCGGCCCCGCCGAACAGCGACTTGGAGAACACCGCCGGGCGGTTGAAGACCGAGGCGGCGAAGTGTGCTTCATCGTGGAACGTGGAGGCGGTAAATATTGCCTCTCCGCCGAAGGTGACCGCCGCGAAGCTCGCTATGCCCGCGGTGTTCAAGCGTGAAAAGTCGGCGTCGGACTCGAAGGAGGCTACCGCGAAGTCAGCCGTAGCTGAAAAGACCGCGTCTGAGAAGTTGACCGTGCCGGTGAAGGTTACGGTTGCGAAGCTTGCGGTATCCGCAAAGCGTGCCCCGCTGAACTTAGCCGCGCCTGCGAAGTGGGCGGCGCTGAACCCCACCCAGTCGTTGAAGTTCGCGCCATGGAAGGATGCGTCGGCCGTGAACTGCGCCGCCGAGAAGCTGGTGTCACCGTGGAAGGTAGCACCGGAGAAATCCGCCGGGCCGTAGAAGGTCGCGGAGGCAAAATCGGCGTTCTGAAAGTGCAGCTGCCCCAGCGGGTAGAAGATGGGTGCGCCACCAAAGTCGAAGCGCAGGTCAGCCCACATGGGCGATATTGGCGGCACCGAGTGCTGGCTTTCCCTGTTGTCTTTCTCGGCGCTCTCGGTGATTGAGGCGAGGCGGCGGCTGAGCTCCATGAAGACTGTGCGGCGTACTAGCTGCTCTTCGCGTAGTGCTTCCTGATCGTGCGTAAAGTCGCCTGCGTACCCTTCGGGGGCCTCGTCTGCTTCTAGGATCTGCCGTTTCTGTGCGAGGGGGTAGGGCGTGCGGATGCACTCGGTCAGCGCGTCGATAATAGCTTGGGCTTCTTCGCGGCACACCTGCTCGGGCAGGGAGGTATCGGTGAGCCATTCGTCTGCAAGGTTTACGAGCGTGTACGCCCCGCCGAGGCGTACGGCGGGTTGTCCGTCGAGGAATTGTTCGAGGGCGTGAGTGTAGCGTTCGTGCCGCCCGGCCTGCTGGTTGCGCGCCGGGGTGTTTTTGCGTTGCCGCAGCGCTGTGAGGAGTTTGTTGAGGTTCATGACGGTGTGCCCTTCCTGCTCCGGTGCTAGCTTATAACCAGCATAGGGGAGAGCCCCACCCTGGCGCGCTCGCGCTGGGCAAAGAAGAAGCCCCGCCTGCACGAGGTGTGCAGACGGGGGGGGTCTCTATGAATGAGCTTTATTTAAAGGAGGACTTTCCTTCTTTTTCAGATTCTTATATTCACTTCGCGGGATCACTTATATCGTCTGAATCGGGATTGAAAAGTACCGTATCAAGAGGAATTTCAAAAGTATTACCGTAAAGTGTAGCCTTTCCTAAAACTATTTTATGAGAAAAAGAATCATGTTTGAACTCGTATGCGTCAGATGCAACATTGACGGAGAATTTTGCGGCACCGTTCTTTTCAGAACCTTGAGAGAATAATACCTCCTCGGCAAAATATGCATCGGTAAAGTCCACGCTTTTTTTAAAAATTGCTTTGATAAATTCTGCCCCTTCTTCAAAACGCGTTTTTATGAAGTATGTATCTTTATTGAAAGTTGCCCCATAAAATTTTGCTGGAAATTTCGCTGAGGGGAGGGTTTTTCTAATTTCTGCGAATCTCCTTGAGCGGGCATAATAAAAAATAACTTCACTGAAATCTGTGGGGCCTTCAAAAACTGCATGGGTGAAGTTTGCTACACCCTTAAATTTTGCTCGAGTGAATTTTGCTGCACCTTTGAAATTTGTTCTATTAAAATAGCAACTTCCCTTAAATATCGTTTCTTTAAATAGGGCATCCTGATGAAATTCTGTACCCCAAATAAGTAAATCTTTTTCAAATATTGCTCCACTGAAATTAATTTTTTGCCTAAAGTTCATATCGGTTAGGCGCATCTCTTCTCTGAATACTGCGCCGCTCAAGTTTACAATTTTTGCAAAACGTATTTCATTTATGATTGGAGTCTCATTAAATATTGCTCTACTAAAATTTTGATCCTGAGGAAATATTGTATTTCTAAAATCTGCCTTGCCGTAGAATTTTGATGCAATGAAATTAGCTTTCTCGATTGTTATATCGCTGAGAGGATAAAAAATTTGAGCTTGGCTAAAGTCAAAATCGAAGTTACTCCAAGGGCCTGGATTTGTATTTTTTTTGCCTCTAGAGAGAGTACTGCTACGTTTGCTCATTTCAACAAAAATGGTTCGGCGTATACTTTGTTCTTCGAGAACTTTGGCTTGGAGATCTGTGATATTTCTAGGCTTCTTGTACTTGGCAGAAGCATTAAAACGATGATGAAGAAGCTTGAATTTTTGCTGTTCTTCTACGCTGCGACGGCTAGATTCCTTATTCTCAAGTTTTTTCAATTCTTGGCGAGCTTCATACTCCTCTACCGGATCTATATGTGCGAAAGGAGAACGAATGTAGGAGCAAAGATTATTGACAATAACCTGCCCCTCCTTGAGCCGAATTTCTTCATTGATGTTATCGTCATCTAACCACTCATCGACAAGACCAACAAGAGCGTAGACTCCACCAAGGCGTACCGGTGCATTATCGCTCGATAGTTTATCAACAGCTTCAATATAGCGGTCACGGCGATCTGCATGAATCTGACGAATATGATCCTGGCTATTTTTTCGATTTGTTTCGATTAAGCCAAGAATTGCAATAATACCACCTGTGATATACAGAAGGTGAAGTCTTAAATCGGAAGTCGATTTTTGCTCTACCTCTGCAGCCTTATTGCCAGTAGGCGAGGCTGTAGGAGTGGGATTATTCTGCGCCTTTTCTGGATTTTCTTTGGTGCTATCTTGTAGCGGGCTGGTATATCCGGACTCCCTAAATAAATTTGTATAGCTCGGTATTATTAGAGCGGCCGCTCCGCCAAGAAGTGCAAGTACTGCTAGAGTGAATATGAAATACTTACTAGTTAGATTAGATATATATTTTTGTAACTTTGCAACAATTATTTTAGTAAAGAGAAAGAGGAGGAAGGTTGTTGCCGCTAGTGATAATGAAATTTTCACTGGATTGTCGTTAGGGAACAGAAATTCTAGCACTGATGTCGTTGCATTAGTTGCTTCCCCCCAGTGAGTTGTAAAAAATAGAGAGGCGAGGAATACGAGGATTGCCATAAATGCTGCAAAAACTATTCTCATTGATAATTTCTTGGACATCTCTAGAGTTTTCTTTTTGTTTATTGTCTCGAATAGACTGGCAATTAGCCCCCGTAGTGAAATCATAATTTTTGATATATAAGTACATGGATGAGGTGATTTTTTATCTTCTTTTTTGTTTTGAAGCAAGGTATCTTGCTTGCTTTTTTGGGTGTTGGTTTTTATTGATTCTTTTTTGAAATTTTTATCTTTTGAGAAAAGGGAGGTGATAAAAATGATTCCAGATGCAAATAATATGATATTTTCTATAATTTTAGATATTGAAAATCTTTTTTCTGGAGTTGATGGTGATTTGGGAGAATCTGTGTTTGTCTCCGGTGAATTGTCTTGCTCTGACATGGGGTCTCCTGTCTACTTTGAGAGGATATGGTCGTAACCAGGATACGGCAGGAGGGTAGCCTCAAGCCATAGGTGAAGGTTAGGGGATTACGAGTCGGACAAGCGGAGATGCCTCTATAAGATGAGCGATGGAGCTCATAAGCAGATCCTCTATATATAAGAGGAGTGAACCTCTAAGATCTCAGACGGGCGTTCGTAGTTGAGGCGCCTACACGAAGCGCACCCCTAACAACGCTGCTAGAGGCCTAGCCTCCAGGCCTAAAAATCGCGCCTAAAAATCGCCTCGCACACCCTATATAAGGTGCCCTCAGACCACCTTCCGGCACCTCTCACACCCTCATTTTTAGGTTTTTCGCCCCTTTTTTTAATTTTTTTAAAAAATTTTTCGCCCAGTTAGCCCGCCCATGTCCGCCGTGCGCTGAATCGCCTCGCCACACCCTAGCGCCACCCAAAAACCGCGGAATTTCGCGGCAAAACCGCCCATTCGCGCCTCGCCGCCGCCTCAAAATCACCTGCAAAAACACCCCGGCAGAACCCCCAAAAAATCTGCCCCTCACACACCTCCGCGAAAAAAAGTTGAGTAAAGTTCGCTCAACTCTATTGACAGCCCCTCCGAGAGGATGCATACTTGAGTACATGAGGCTCAAGGAAGCCGCGCAGACCACCCCACACGGGGCGGCACGCACAGCACCGACCGCCTCCAAAACTTTCAAACTATCCCGCCTCGCATTAGAAGAAGCGGGGCACTAACACCTAAGGAGTGAATAAACATATGGCACGTGCAGTAGGTATTGACCTCGGTACCACCAACTCGGTCGTAGCAGCACTGGAAGGTGGCGACCCGGTCGTCATCGCTAACGCAGAGGGCACCCGCACCACCCCCTCCGTCGTCGCATTCTCCAAGGACGGCGAGGTTCTGGTCGGTAGCGTTGCAAAGCGTCAGGCAGTGACCAACGTCGACCGCACCATCTCCTCCGTCAAGCGCCACATGGGCACTGACTGGACCACCGAGATCGACGGCAAGAAGTACACCCCGCAGGAAATCTCCGCTCGTATCCTCATGAAGCTGAAGGGCGACGCAGAGGCATTCCTGAACGACACCGTCACCGACGCTGTCATCACCGTCCCGGCATACTTCAACGACGCTGAGCGTCAGGCAACCAAGGAAGCCGGCGAGATTGCAGGCCTGAACGTCCTGCGTATCGTCAACGAGCCCACCGCCGCAGCACTCGCATACGGCCTGGACAAGGGTAAGGAAGACGAGCTCATCCTGGTCTTCGACCTCGGTGGCGGTACCTTCGACGTCTCTCTGCTGGAAGTCGGCAAGGACGACGATGGCTTCTCCACCATCCAGGTTCGCGCAACCAGCGGTGACAACCGCCTCGGTGGCGACGACTGGGACCAGCGCGTAGTCGAGTGGCTGCTCGCACAGGTGAAGGCAAACACCGGCGCAGACCTGTCCAAGGACAAGATCGCGCTGCAGCGTCTGCAGGAAGCAGCTGAGCAGGCTAAGAAGGAACTGTCCAGCGCAACCAGCACCAACATCTCCCTGCAGTACCTGTCCGTCACCCCCGAGGGCCCCATCCACCTGGATGAGAAGCTGACCCGCGCAAAGTTCGAGGAACTGACCCGCGACCTGCTCGAGCGCACCAAGAAGCCCGTGCTCGACGTAATCAAGGAAGCTGGCGTAACCATCTCCGAGATTTCCGAGGTCGTTCTGGTCGGTGGCTCCACCCGTATGCCCGCCGTCGCTGAGCTCGTCAAGGAGCTCACCGGCCGCGAGCCCAACAAGGGCGTGAACCCCGACGAGGTCGTGGCAATGGGTGCAGCACTGCAGGCAGGCGTTCTGAAGGGCGACCGTAAGGACGTTCTGCTGATCGACGTCACCCCCCTCTCCCTCGGTATCGAGACCAAGGGCGGCGTGATGACCAAGCTGATCGAGCGCAACACCGCAATCCCGACCAAGCGTTCCGAGACCTTCACCACCGCAGAGGACAACCAGCCCTCCGTGACCATTCAGGTCTTCCAGGGTGAGCGTGAGTTCACTCGCGACAACAAGAACCTGGGTACCTTCGAGCTGACCGGCATCGCCCCCGCACCCCGTGGCGTGCCCCAGATTGAGGTCACCTTCGACATCGACGCAAACGGCATCGTCCACGTCTCCGCAAAGGACAAGGGCACCGGTGTTGAGCAGTCCATGACCATCACCGGCGGCACCTCCCTCTCCAAGGACGACATCGACCGCATGGTCAAGGACGCAGAGGCACACGCTGAGCAGGACAAGGCACGCCGCGAGGCTGCTGACACCCGCAACGCAGCTGAGTCCCTCGCATACTCCGTCGAGAAGCTCCTGAAGGAGAACGGCGACAAGCTGCCCGAGGACGTCAAGACCGAGGTTCAGGGCGATGTCGACGAGCTGAAGAAGGCACTCGAGGGCGACGACGACGCAGCAGTGAAGTCCGCATTCGAGAAGCTGCAGGCATCCCAGTCCAAGCTGGGCGAGGCACTCTACGCAGCAGCACAGGCTGAGGCATCCGAGTCCAAGCCCGCCGCTGATGAGGACGTTGTCGACGCCGAGGTTATCGACGAAGACGAGAAGAAGTAATCATGGCTGAGCAGGAAAACACCACCCCCGACCCGCTGGAGGAGGCATTCAATGCCCCCGCAGCGGAAGGCCACCCCGAAGCTGAATCGGTCGAAACCGCCGAAGAAGCTGCGGAAGCCGTCGAGGCTGAGCTCCAGGACGCCGTAGAAGCAGAATCTGCGGATGCGGCACTCGCCGCAGAGCGCCTGGACTCCCTGCTTCGCCTGCAGGCAGAGTTCACCAACTACAAGAACCGCACCGCCCGCGAAAAGGAGCAGCTGCGAAACTTCGTAATCGGTGACCTGGTCGGCGCACTGTTGCCGGTGCTCGACGACATCGACGCCGCACGCAAGCACGGCGACCTGCAGGACGGCCCCTTCGCCTCCATCGCTGCGAAGCTCGAAGAGCTGCTCAGCAAGCAGGGCGTGGAGCGCTTCGGTGAAGTAGGCGACGCCTTCGACCCGAACATCCATGAAGCTGTACTGCAGCAGCCCACCGACGAGGTGGCCGAGGATCATGTCTCCATGGTTCTGCGTTACGGCTACCGCGTGAACGACCGTGTGGTTCGTACCGCTCAGGTGGCTGTGGCTGTCGCACCGTAAGGTGGTCGGCTCAGCAATGGCTGAATAACTAACGACGGGCGGGTGCTCTCCCTGGTGGGGAGTGCCCGCCCTGTTGTTTGCCTAGCTGTTCTGCCTGGTGTTGGCGCGGGTTCCGGCGGGCTGTGGCTGCGGTTAAAAGGCTTGTAGGGGCGCAATTTTTTGGGCTCAACCCTTTCAAAATTGAGTCAAGTAGACTAAACTTTTATATAGAGCATTAAGACAAGCACGCGGTGCCCCTGCAAGCCGTCCCGTAACCGAGGAGGGCGGCGCATCACCGCAGAAGGAGAAACACAACATGGCAAGTGAAAACTGGCTAACCGACGACTTTTATAAGGCACTGGGTGTCAGCGAAGACGCAAGCGAAAGTGACATCAAGAAGGCGTACCGCAAGCTCTCCCGCAAGTACCACCCGGACCTGAACCCCGGTGACGCCGCAGCAGAGAAGAAGTTCAAGGAAATCTCGGAAGCATACGACGTGCTCTCCGACAAGAAGCAGCGCGAAGAGTACGACCAGATTCGCCGCTACGGCGCATCTGGCATGGGCGGCTTCGGCGGTGGCGGTTTCGGCGGTGGTAGCTACACCGGCTACCCCGGCGCGGACGCATTCGGCGGCTTCAGCAGCGGCGGCGCAGGCATCAACATTGACGACCTGCTCGGCGGCCTCTTCGGTGGTAGCGCTGGCGGTTCCCGACGCTCCGCAGGTTTCACCAGCGCCGACTTCGGCGGCATGGGTGGCGGCGGCTTCGGCGGTGCACAGCACGCAGCCCCCGAAGAGAGCAGCACCAGCACCCGCATCAGCCTCGCTCAGGCATACACCGGTGCGACCGTGACCGTGTTCCTGCCGGACGGCTCCCACACCGAGGCACGCATCCCCGCAGGCATTAAGGACGGCCAGAAGGTCCGCCTGCGCGGCAAGGGCCTGCACGGCGGCGACCTGAAGGTCACCGTGCGCGTTTCCGATGACTCCGTGTACTCGCGCGAGGGCAACAACCTGATTATGCGTGCGCCCGTCACCCTCGCCGAGGCTGTCGACGGCGCAGTGATTGAGGTGCCCCTGCCCGACGCATCCACCGTGAAGCTGCGCCTGGCCCCCGGCCAGGTCGGCCGCCGACTGCGCGCCAAGGGCCGCGGCTTCAAGGCTAAGGGCGGCGACGGCGACCTGCTGGTCATCCCCGAAATTGTTCTGCCCACCGAGCTGAGCGCAGAGGCGCAGGAAGCATTCGATAAGTTCGTAAAACTGGCACCGCAAGAGAACCCGCGTAAGGATCTGTTGAAGAAGGCGAAGTAAACCATGGCATCTCGAGAATCATCATCTAAGTCCCGTAGCGGCAAGCCGTTGCACAGCGTGGACCTGCCGGTTTTCGTGATTTCTGTGGCGGCTGAACTGGCGGGCATGCACCCGCAGACCCTACGCCAGTACGACCGCATCGGCCTGGTCCAGCCTTCGCGTGCGCCCGGTAAGGCGCGCCGCTATTCGCAGCGTGACGTGAACCGTCTGCAGCAGATTCAGCAGCTCTCGCAGGAGGGCGTCTCCCTAGAGGGTATTCGCCGCATTATTGAGCTGGAGTCCCTCGTGGAGGAGCAGCAGGAGCAGATTGCGGCGCTGCAGCGTCAGGTTGAGGATGGGAAGGTGAAGCTGGGCTTGGCGGAGCGCGTGTTCGCCGCCGGTACCAGCGGCGACGTGGTGCATATTGCCCGCGGTACCCGCCCGGCGCCTCGTCAGCGTTCTTCGGCTGTGGTGCTGTACCGTCAGCGTCACCAGTCGGCTACGGCGGATGACGCGAAGCCGCAGCGCTAAACCAGCTAAACCCGCTACACTTGGATAAACGGCTCGGCTGTTCTAGCTCGCTTCTAGTTCATTTGAGCTGGTCAGCCGCCCGTATAGGCTTGTGCGTCTTAGCGTTGTGCGAGCGAGGTAGGGTAGACCCCCGCCCGCACTTGGACCCACACACAAGGAGGTGAGGCTCCCCGAACGAACGGGGAGCCTCACCTGCTTTAACGTATGCACTTTGCGCGCTGGAGGGAAACCACCTGGCGGTAACTGGCGTTGCCTTGCTTACTTGCGGCGGTAGGTCAGATCGTGCGCGCGGCGGCCCGCCTCCTGAGCCTTACGCTCAAAGCTGGTGAGGGTACGACCCTCCCAACGCGGAGCCCAACCACCCAGCGGATCCTCCTCGGTCGCACCGGCGCCCGGGTTCATGTTCTCAAAGTCGGGGTGAGCCTCCAGAACCTCACGCATGACCAGGGCGTACTCCTCCCAGTCAGTCGCCAGACGCCAAATGCCGCCGGGCTTGAGCACGCGCGCAACCTTATCAGCGAACGCCGGGGACACCAGGCGGCGCTTGTGGTGGCGGGACTTGTGCCAGGGGTCCGGGAAGAACACCCACAGCTCGTCCACGGAGTTCTCCTCAAGCATGTTGTCGAGCAGTTCGGGTGCGTTCGCCTGAGCCACACGCACGTTCTCCACGCCGGCGTTGCCCATCTTTAGCAGCAGGTCCGCGATGCCGGGGGTGTACACCTCAACGGCGAGGAAGTTCGCCTCGGGCACCTCAGCAGCGCGGTGCACAATTGCCTCGCCCAGACCGGAACCGATCTCGACGACCTGGTACGCCTCACGGCCGTAAATCTTCACCGGGTCGAAGGTCGCCTCGGGTGCGACGGAGGTGTCGGTGCGCAGGCGCGGAATGTCCAGCACGTGGGTGGGGGAGTAGGTGTCCCACGCCTTCTGACGGCGCGCGGTGAGGCGGTCGCCGCGGCGGACGAAGGAGTAGGGCTGGCGGAAGAATTCCTCGGGAACCGGCTTCTTGGCCTTTTCTTCGGTGGATTCGGGTGCCTGGCTAGGCTGCGTGTTCTCAGTAGACATACCTAAAAGAATAGCGTAGCGCCGCTACACCGTGCGGTTTCGTGGTGCGCGGGGCTGGCGTGACGCTGAGCTAATCGGGCGCGGGGTAGGGAGCGTGCGCGGTCTGCGAGGCATAGAAAATCGGCGCGCATAGAAATTCGGTGCGCATAGAACTTCAGCAGGCACACAAAAGTGCGGCGGGAACAGTCTTGGTTCCCGCCGCACTTTCGTGAGGTTGTTGAGTGAGTTAGCTTGTGGGGATTACTTCTTGGAGCCCAGCAGTGCCAGGCCCGCGCCGAGCAGCACGATGTTGTTTGCGAGCTGCTGGCCGTCCTGGGTGGGGCGGAAGGTTGCGTCGTGCATGTCCGGGTTGCGGAAGTACATGGTCATCAGGTTTGCTGCGAATGCGGTCAGGCCTGCACCCGCCAGGCGTGCGGGAATGAAGGGGGTCAGCAGGGTTGCGCCGAGTGCGGTCTCTGCGCCGGCGATGAGCTTACCGAAGGTTGCTGCGTCCAGCTTGGAGACTGCGGGAACACCGGTTGCCGCCATCTGCTGCAGGAAGGCGTAGGTGCCTTCGTCTGCCTTGAGCTTCTTGACGCCTGCGTCGAGGATGAGTGCGCCAGCGGTGAGTCGCAGTGCTGCGTTGGAGAACTTGCCCATTGTTGTGTCCTTCTGTTCTGTAGTTGGTTGGTTAGGTTTTTGTTGAACGGTTTCTACTCTAGACCCGGTTTCTCGCTATGTAAAGTTTTACACGTAAAGTTTCTAAATATTTTTGAAAACCCGGCAGGAGCGTGCAGGGAAGGGGCGCGATCTAAGGGCGGTGCGGGGCGTGTTCCGAGTGGAGGGTGAGGGGTGCCACAGGCTCGCCCGTCTCAAAAATCTGGTGATGTTGTATTCCTTGTACTTGTGTGGGTATGAGGGGGTAAAATTTGAAATTATGCGTTCTCTGCATAACCCTTTATCGGCGATGCAAGAAATCGGAAGCCCCGCGAAATCGGAGCCCACAAGCCCAAGTCCACCGCGCAAGCTATGGATGCGGGAATTTCTCCCCCATACACGCCGCTAAGAATTATGCATGAATACCAACCACCCGGACTCGCCCCCGAGTGAAATTTAGGGCGAATCGACGCAGGAAAGAGAAATACGTGACACAGCAGCCAATGCAGCACAACTCCGTCACCGGCCTAGACTCCGAAGCTGAGCACTCCAAGCTTCAGCGCGGACTAAGCTACCGACACATCCAGCTGATCGCTATTGGCGGCGCCATCGGCACCGGCCTTTTCCTCGGCTCAGCAAAGACCATCGCCCTGACCGGCCCCTCCATCGTCTTTGTTTACGCCATTATCGGTAGCGTCATCTACTTTGTTCTGCGCGCCATGGGCGAGATTCTGCTCTCCAACCCCAAGTACAAGTCCTTCACCGACTTCATCACCGACATCCTCGGTCTGCGCGCCGGCTTCTTCGTCGGCTGGTCGTACTGGTTCTTCTGGGTCGTCACAGGTATCGCGGACGTCATTGCCATTACCGGCTACATCAAATACTGGTGGCCGGAAATCCCAGCCTTCATCCCGGCGCTGACCGTTATCGTGGCTCTGCTGTTGCTGAACCTGCCCTCGGTGAAGAACTTCGGTGAAATCGAATTCTGGTTCGCAGTCATTAAAATCGTCGCGATTGTCGCCCTCATTATTGTTGGTGCGCTCATGGTTGCCTTCAGCTTCACCGCGCCCGACGGTACCGTCGCCTCTGTGGCAAACCTCTGGGATCACCCCGGCCCCTCCGGTAGCGGTATCTTTACCCAGGGCCTGACGGGCTTCCTGGGTGCCTTCCAGATTGCGCTCTTTGCCTTCGTGGGTGCTGAGCTGGTCGGTACCGCCGTGGCGGAAACCGAACACCCTGAACGCACCCTGCCCAAGGCAATTAACGCGGTACCCTTCCGCATTGGCCTCTTCTACGCGCTGCCGCTGCTGACCATCCTCGCCGTCACCCCCTGGGACAAGCTGGATAAGTCCATGAGCCCCTTCGTGGGCATGTTCTCCCTGGCGGGCATTGCTGTTGCCGCCTCCCTGGTGAACTTTGTGGTGCTGACCTCCGCGGCGTCCTCGGCGAACTCCGGTATTTTCTCGACCTCCCGCATGGTCTACGGTCTGGCACACGACGGTGCCGCACCCTCCGCGCTGGGTAAGCTCACCAAGAACGGTGTGCCCGCTAACGCCCTGTACCTGACCACCGTGATGCTGCTGTTTAGCCTGGTCATGTTGTATGCCGGTAGCGGCATCATGGAGGCGTTCACCGTGGTGACCTCCGTGGCGTCGATGATGGGTATCTTCACCTGGAGCATGATCCTGATTGCGTACCTGGTGTACCGCAAGAAGTTCCCGGAGCGCCACGAGGCGTCCGCGTACAAGATGCCCTGGGGTATTGGCATGAGCTGGTTTGGTCTGGTCTTCTTCGCCGTCATGGTCTACGCCCTGAGCCTGTACCCGGACACCGCAATCGGCCTGGCGCTGACCCCCATCTGGTTTATCGCTCTGGCTATTGGCTACGAGATTCTGACCCGCCGCCACGCGGCGAAGCGTGCTCGTGCGCTGGCTGTTGAAAACGCTGCTGACAAGGCTGGTCAGAAGTAGTTTCTGTTCTTTCTGTGGCGCTCCGGTAGTGCTGTGTGTAAGCCCCGTTTCTGCATTCTTTGAGATGCGGAGGCGGGGCTTTCGCGTGCCCTCGTGCTTGCCTGTTTACGTTCGAGGCGGCATTTTTTACACCGCTTGATATGACGTGAATAATAGAAACAGGTCACATTTTTGCCGTAAATCCTGTTTTCTTGCACTTAACACCTGTAGAATAACTATCCAAGTAGCTGTGAGAGCTCTCAGAAAAACTCCGCGTCAATCGATAGCGTGACACTTCCGAATGCCGCGCGGTATTTGATAGAGACCCAGCCTCGCCCCGAAATCCGGGGACGCCCCGCAAGCTAATGGCCGCATATTCATACAGTGACCGTGCCTGCTGCGATCTAGCGATTCTTATTCCAGTAACGGCACATGCGGTACGGGGTACAACCGCTGAAAAGAGGACGTCGTGACTGAACAGAACAACGTCAGCCTGAATCCTAAAGCTCCCGAGCAGGGAGAGCGACTACACCGCGGTCTAAGCAACCGCCACATCCAGCTCATCGCCATCGGCGGTGCCATCGGCACCGGCCTGTTCATGGGCTCCGGTCGCGCCATCTCCCTGGCGGGCCCCTCCGTGATTTTCGTGTATATGCTCATCGGCGCCGTCATCTTCCTGGTGCTGCGAGCTATGGGCGAGATTCTGCTCTCCAACCTGAGGTACAAGTCCTTCTCCGACTTCACCACCGACCTCGTCGGCCCCATGGCCGGGTTCTTCCTCGGCTGGTCCTACTGGTTCATGTGGGTGGTCACCGCCGTCGCGGACATCATCGCAATTGTTGGCTACCTGCGTCTGTGGTGGCCCGACCTGCAAGCCTGGATCCCGGCGCTCGTCGTCATCGGCGTTCTGCTGACCCTGAACCTGGTGTCCGTGAAGAACTTCGGCGAAATCGAATTCTGGTTCTCCATGATTAAGATTGTCGCCATCGTCGCCCTGATTATCGTTGGTGGCGGCATGGTCGCTATCGGCTTCACCTCACCCAGTGGCGCGCAGGCGTCCGTCGCCAACCTCTGGAACGACGGCGGTATGTTCCCCAACCACCTGATTGGCTTCCTCGGCGCGTTCCAGATTGCCGTCTTCGCGTTCATGGGCTCCGAGCTTGTCGGTACCACCGCCGCAGAAACCCAGGACCCCGAAAAGACCCTGCCCAGGGCAATCAACGCCGTGCCGGTACGTATTATGGTCTTCTACGTGGGCGCGCTCGTCACCATCCTGATGGTTACCCCCTGGCGCCTCGTCAGCCCCGATAAGAGCCCCTTCGTCGCCATGTTCACCCTGGCGGGCCTGGGCATCGCCGCGCACATCATCAACTTTGTGGTGATTACCAGCGCAACCTCCTCGGCGAACTCCGGTATCTTCTCCACCTCGCGCATGGCATTCGGCCTGGCGCGCGAGCGCAGCGCCCCGCAGTTCCTGGGCAAGATCTCTAAGAACGGTGTGCCGCGTAACGCGCTGTTCCTCTCCGCCGTGATGCTGCTGTCCTCCATCGTGCTGCTCTACGCGGGTGACTCAATCTCTAGCGCGTTCAACCTGGTCACCACCGTGGCTGCGGTACTCGTGATTTTTGCGTGGGCGATGATTATGGTCAGCTACCTGATGTACCGCAAGAAGTTCCCGTCACGTCACGAGAAGTCGAAGTTCCGTCTGCCCGGCGGCCGTTTCTCCGCGTGGCTGTCGCTGGTGTTCTTCGCCTTCACCATCGGTGTGCTGGCCATGGATGAAGAAACCCTCAGGGGTCTGCTCGCGATGCCCGTCTGGTTCGCGATTCTGGGTATTGGTTGGTTCTTCAAGCGCCGTGCGGATGCACGCCGCCACGAAGCAATCTCTACCCGCACCGCGCAGATTGCGATTGTGGAGGCATCCGAGATTTTCTCGGCACGCTAAACACCCACGCTAAACACCCACGCTAAGCAACCCACGCTAAGCCACATCGGCTATCGGTACCGGCTACTAGTACACCGGCTACCGGTGCATGCGTAAAGCCCGCGTCACCTGCTCCTCTCAGGGAGCGGGGGACGCGGGCTTTCGCTGTCTCCAGGGATGAACCCGACGAGAGGCTCGCGGGAGTGCGCTTAGAGAGGCGCCACCTCAGCCTCTTCGGCCAGCGGGTCGTCGTCATCATCGGTGCGGTAGAAATCCCAGCGTTCACAACCGCAACCCGAACGCATCGCCTCAATGACGGCGGCAGCAGCCTCCAGCGGGTCGAGCGCGTGCAGGTTCCACAGCGCATGCACCGGTACCGGGTGCCTCCAGCCGTGCTCCTGCAGGAACTCCGGGTCGAAGGCGGGCAGCGCCTCGACGGTGGGTTCAAGCTCGCAGAGGAAACCGGTGGGGGAGCGGAAAACCGTCACCACGGGGGTCGGGTCGGCATCTTCCAGGCAGGCTCCGTCGAAGAAGTAGTAGGTGCTCAGACGGCGGTTCCAGGCAAGCTGCGCGAGGCGTTCGCCGAAGACTTCCACCGTCTGCTCCCACTGGGTGCGGTGGTACGCCGCCAGGTTGGTGTGGGCGGTCTGCACCACGCCGATGCCCTGCTCGGTGAGTTCGCGGGCGCTCAGACGCGCGGGCTCTGCCGGTTCCGCCGGTTCTGCGGGAGCGCCCGCAGGGGATGCGTCCGGGGTATCCAGCTCTGCTAGTTCTGCTTCGGGGAGCTCAGCGTTAGTCAGCTCAGCGTCGAGGAGCTCAAGCTCCTCAGCCGCGCTCGCCTCGGTCTCGTTCGACTCAGCGGCAGCTGCGTTTGCTTCGTTCTTCGTCCACAGGCGCAGCTCGCGGGCAATCTGCGTGCGTCCGCGATGCAGAGTCGTCTGCCAGGAACCGAACTTGGCGCGTACCGCACCCAGCGGCGGCACCTGCTCAATGAGCGTGGGAATGGTAGACCAGTAGCCGTAGTTCAGCGCCGTCGGCTCGCGGTCGTAGCGGGCGCAATAGCTCAAAAAGAGGCTCAGAGTCTTCGGTGCAAAATCCTCGGGTACCGCCGCGGCGTCGATATACCACTCGTTCTCGAGCGCCTCCGCCGGGTAAATGCCGGTGCGGAGCATGCCCAGGGACCAGTCGCCGTCGCCGAGGTAATCGTTGACCGTCTGTGCGGGGGCAGGCCACGCGGATTCGCCCTCCATGCTGGAGGCGAGCAGGGTGTACAGGCTACCGCCCTCGGTGCCGATTTCTTTCACGCCTCGCTGCCGGATGTCCTCGAGGGTCTGCGCGTAGGCTTCTTCCTCCAGCTGGGAGTAGGGGTGTGCGGCAAGGTACTTGAGCGTTGCGCCAATCTTCGCCAGAACGTGTGCAATGTCTTCATTGTTGAAGTGGCGTGCCTCCAGCGCGGGCGGCAGGTCGTGAATAATATCGCAATCAAGAATCAGCGCCGTGTACTCGGGCTCCGGAGGCAGATCGTAGGCTTCCGCGAAAACGTACCAGAGGCCGCAGGCGAGCACCGTGTAGCTCGGGGCGTCTGCCGTGACCGGGCCAAACTGCCAGATGCCGGAGCTCAGCGCATAGTTCAGGTACTTCTTGTTGATGCGCGGGTACAGAAAGTTGAGGCGGCGGAGAACCTGGGTAGGGGTGAACCCCAGCGCGGCGAGTTCGGCGATGAGTTCCGCGTACTCGTCGTGAAAATCTAAGTAGCCCTCCGGAGCGTTTGATAGCGCGGCTTGTTCGCGCATGGGTCCCTCTTTCATCTGCGGGATGTGGCGGCACCTTGTCGTACCGTGCCGCCGAAACCCTGAATGTGTGCACGCAGATAAGGGTGTTTGCGTGGTGTGAGGCCACCCCTTATCTGCACGAATAAGAGATATTTTTTCAAAAAAATATGCTCTTTTATCTAAATTTATCGCTGAAACTTAGCACTATTCAAATATGTGAACCCCTAACACGGTTTCTTACGGAAAGATGACAATGTTTAGCGCACCCACAGGGCAAAATGTGCGTAAAGACTCGTAATCTGCGCTAGAAGATACGGTGGAAAAATACGCTTACCCGCACCCGCACAGGCGAGCAAAATACGCCCCGCGCTGACTCTTTCCTCAGCATTACCTGCCAACCCATGAGCCGCGGCGAAATATGCGAAACTGGAAGGATGAGCGAACACCCCCTCCCGAGCAGCATCCGCCCGCGCGCGGATCGAGCTGCATACCCCGCGCCCAGCAGCGCCGCCGGCAATGAACCCAGCAGCGCCGCCGGCAACGAACCCAGCAGCGCCGCACACCGCGAAAAACACGAAACCGGCGGCACAGCTGAGCAGCCCGCCGAGCACCTCATTAACGCGCTCGCCGTAGAAACCGGCATTGCGCCGCACCGCATCCGCGCAGCCGTGGCGCTGCTTGACGCCGACAACTCCGTACCCTTCATCGCCCGCTACCGCAAAGAAGCGACGGGCGCGCTCACCGACACCCAGCTGCGCACCATCCAGTCGCGCCTGGGCCAGCTCCGCGCCCTCGAAGAGCGCCGCAACCGCGTGCTCGAAGCGCTCACCGAACGCGCCGATGAAGGCCTCATCGACCCGCTCACCCTGCTGCAGCTGCGTTCCTCGCTCATGAACGCCGCCACCATTGCAGACGTGAATGCCATCTACGCCCCGTACCGCAGCGAGCGCGTGACCCGCGCCCAGATGGCGCGTGCCGCCGGGCTTGATTCCCTCGTCGAAGACCTGCTGGAGGTGCCCCTCGCCGAGGCGCACGCCATCGCTGCCGCGTACATTACCGACGGCACCGAAGACGACGGGGACGATGGGGATGATGAGGACGAGAGCATTGAGGTTGCAGAGGCGGACGAAGCCCTGCAGATTCACAGCGCCGAAGAGGCCCTCGACGGTGCCCGCGCAATCCTGGTTGACCGCGCCCTCACCGACCCGGTGCTGAGCGAAAAGCTCCTCAAGCGCCTGCGTGAAGGTGGCGTAATCGAGTCCCGCGTGATTGCCGGTCAGGAAAGCATCGGTGCGAAGTTCTCCGACTATTTCGCCTTCTCGGACCGTATTCGTTCCATTCCGCCGCACCGCGTGCTGGCGCTGCACCGCGCCAAGGATGCCGGCGTGGTGCGCCTCAAGGTGGATGTGGCACCCGCCCCCGTGGCGCTCAGCCGCCTGCGTGATGCCGCCCGCGCCGAAGCTGAGGCCGCCACCGAAAATTACGAGAACGTCCGTTCTGCATACGAGCGTGAAGTCGCCGCCGCGCTACGCATCCCCGTGCAGGTGCTCAACACCGTCGACGACGAAGACCGCGTACTCGGCTGGCTCGCCGCCACCGTGCGCACCGCATGGCGCAGCCACCTGCGCCCGCGCCTTGCCGAACGCATCCGCCACCAGCTACTCGACGCCGCCGCACAGCACGCGACCGAGGTGTTCGCCTCCAACCTACGCGATATTCTGCTCGCCGCACCCGCCGGACACAAGACCACCCTCGGCCTGGACCCGGGCCTGCGCCACGGCGTGAAATACGCCGTGGTCGACGGTACCGGTGAGCCGCTGCGCGTGGGCACCGTCTACCCGCACGCCCCGCGCAATCAGTGGGAGGAGGCGTTGCGCGAGCTCGCCGCCGCCTGCCGCGAGCACAGCGTGGAACTCATCGCCATTGGCAACGGCACCGCAAGCCGCGAAACCGACAAGCTCGCCAGCGAACTGATCCGCACCCTGCGCGAGGAAGGCGCAGAAGCACCCCAGAAGGTGACCGTCTCGGAAGCGGGCGCCTCCGTCTACTCCGCCTCCGCGCTCGCTGCCGCCGAGCTGCCCGACTACGACGTGACCGTACGCGGCGCCGTCTCCATTGCCCGCCGCCTGCAGGACCCGCTCGCCGAGCTCGTTAAAATCGACCCGCAGTCCATCGGCGTGGGCCAGTACCAGCACGACGTGCCGCCCGCCGCCCTGCGCCGCGCCCTCAACGACACCGTCGAAGACTGCGTGAACGCCGTGGGCGTGAACCTCAACAGCGCCTCCGTGCAGCTGCTCGCGCACGTGGCGGGCGTGGGTACCGCAACCGCCGAACGCATCGTCGCCTACCGCACCGAACACGGCGCCTTCGCGAACCGCCAGCAGCTGCTGAACGTGCCGCGACTGGGCGCGAAAACCTTCCGCCAGGCGGCAGGATTTATTCGCATCCGCGGCGGTGAGGAGCCGCTGGACGCCTCCGCCGTGCACCCGGAAGCCTACCCGCTCGCGCGCCGCATTATTGCCGACGCGCAGGCGCGCAACGGCGCCCACTGGGTTGCCGGCGCCCTGGGTACCTCGGATGGAACCGACCCGCTCGCCGGGCTGAACCCCGCCGACTACGTGCAGGACAGCCACGAGCAGGACGGCCACATGCCGGAGAGTGCGGAAGGCACCGCCGGCGTGTACACGGTCGAGGACATCTTCGCCGAGCTGCGCCGCCCCGGCCTGGACCCGCGCGGTAGCTTCCGCACCGCCCGCTTCTCCGAGTCCGTCTCGCACTTCGAGGACGTGCGCCCCGGCATGGTGCTCGAGGGCACCGTCTCGAACGTGGCGGCATTCGGTGCGTTCGTGGATATTGGCGTGCACCAGGACGGCCTCGTGCACATCTCGCAGATGAGCCGCGGCTATGTGGCGAACCCGCACGATATTGTGCGCAGCGGCGACATCGTGCAGGTGCGCGTCGTGGAGGTCGACCCGGCTCGCCGCCGCATCTCCCTCTCCCTGCTGGTGGAGGACGAGAACTAGCGGGGGAGAGCGCAAGCGTTCGCTGACCTGTTGAGCAATCCGCGAATGAGCATTCTCTAAAACCTTAGCTCCCGCAAGAGCGCACAAAAGCCCCGACAAACACTATCTGTGCCTGTCGGGGCTTTATGTAGGTTCGATTCGAGCTCTACGCCCGAGCTACACCTTAGAAGTCGATGTTCGCCGGGTCAGCGCCAATACGACCCTCGGGGGTGGAAAGCGCATCCACAGCCGCGATGTCCTCGGCGGTCAGCTTCACGTTCACCGACGCCAGGTTCTCCTCAATGCGGGAGGGGGTCACAGACTTCGGGATAGCCACGGTGCCCTTAGCCAGGTGCCACGCCAGCACAACCTGCGCGGGGGTTGCGCCGTGACGCTCCGCAATCTCAGTCAGCACGGGGTTCTGCAGCAGGTCGCTACCGTTGCCCAGCGGGCTCCACGCCTGAGTCGCGATGCCGTACTCGGCGTGAACGGCGCGCAGCGCCTCCTGCGAGAAGTAGGGGTGCAGCTCAATCTGGTGGATGACCGGAATTACGCCGGTCTCCTCGATAATCTCGCGCAGCTGCTCCTCGGGGAAGTTCGAAACACCAATGGAACGGACCTTACCCTGCTTCTGCAGCTCAATCAGCGCCCGCCAGGAATCCAGGTACAGGCCCTGCTGCGGCTTAGCCCAGTGAATCAGGTACAGGTCAACGTAGTCGGTGCCCAGCTTCTCCAGGGACGCCTCAAACGCCTCAAAAGCGCTCTCGTAACCCTGATCGGAGTTCCACAGCTTGGTGGTGAGGAAGATGTCCTCACGAGCCACGCCGGAGTTAGCGATAGCGCGGCCTACGCCCGCCTCGTTGCCGTAAATAGCGGCGGTGTCGATGTGGCGGTAGCCGATCTCCAGGGCGGTGGCCACGACCTTCTCGGCGACCTCGTCCTCAACCTGCCACACGCCGTAGCCCAGCTGCGGAATGGATCGGCCGTCGTTGAACTTTACGTTGGGTACGTTGTAGCTCATGATGCTCCTTTGGAATCTATGGGGAGGCGGCGCCTCCGTAAGCAGTCCTTCAAGGCTACGCCTCAGAGCCCCCGTTGAGAAGGGCCGGGCCAGAATCGGGCGTGAATCTAGCCGGAGGCGTAACCAAATGACAAAAATGACGGGTGCCAGAAATACCGCTCAGACTCGAGGGCGGCTACCGCTCGACAGCCGGCACGAAGAGCTCGCGCACATCCTCAGCCGTCACCGCCGCGGAGGCGAACTCACCCTCACCGACCACCGCATCGAAGAGCGCCGCCTTCGACTCCTTGAGCTGCATGACCTTCTCCTCAATCGTGCCCTCGGCGACCAGGCGGTAGACGTGCACCTCCTTGTCCTGGCCGATGCGGTGAATACGGTCCACTGCCTGCTGCTCAGCGGCGGGGTTCCACCACGGATCCATGATGAACACGTGATCCGCCTCGGTCAGGTTCAGACCGAAACCGCCAGCCTTGAGCGAAATGAGGAACACCGGCTCCTGACCGCTCGTGAACGCCTCGATGACCTCGGCGCGGTTGCGGGTCGAACCGTCCAGGTACAGGTGGCCGATGCCCTCCTCCGCCAGGCGTGCCGAAATGCTCTTGAGGTAGCCGGTGAACTGGCTGAACACCAGCACGCGGTGGCCCTTCTCGAGCAGGTCGGGTAGCTGCTGAACCAGGTAGTCGCGCTTGACCGACGACACCCCGGCGTAGGCTTCCGGATCAATCAGCGCGGCATCAAGCGCCAGACGGCGCAGCAGGGTCAGCGACTGGAAGATCGTGAACCGGTTCTTATCCATATCCTCCAGTAGACCCAGCACCTTCTGGCGTTCACGCTGCAGATGCGTGTCATAGATGCGGCGGTGACCGGGAGCCAGCGGCAGGTTCACGCGCGTATCGTTCTTCGCCGGAAGCTCCACCGCCACCAGCTCCTTGGTGCGGCGTAGCATGAGCGGGCGGATGCGCCGGCGCAGACGAGCAGCCGTCGCCGCGGCGTGCGCCGGGTCCTCGCCGGACTCCGCCGGGCGAGCGTACAGGTCACGGAACGCACGGGCTGAGGGGAACAGGCCGTCCGCCACAATCGCCAGCAGCGCCCACAGCTCCATGAGGTTGTTCTCAATGGGCGTGCCGGTCATCGCGATCTTGGTGCGGGCGGGTATCGCGCGGGCGATAGACCAGGCGCGGGTGCCGGTATTTTTGACGAATTGCGCCTCGTCCAGCAGGAGCGCACCCCAGCCTTCGGGGGCGGACTGCTCGCCCGCGAATTCGTCAACGGTACGGCCTAGCGTGCGGGCGTAACCGGTGTATGCGTCCTCGTCCATGCGCAGCAGCGTGTAGCTGGTCAGCACCAGGTGCGCCCCGGCGATGCGCTCGGCAAGTGGGGTCTTACCGGCGGTGGTTTCGGTGATGGTCACGACCTTCGCCTCGGGCAGGAAGCGTTCCGCCTCCGCCGCCCAGTTGGTGATGACGGAGGTCGGGGCAACCACGAGGAAAGGTGCGAACGGCTCGATGCTCTCACCGCGCTCGGTGGTACGTTCGGAGGCGGCACGGTGCTCCTCAATCGCGTGGGCGAGCAGTGCGAGAGCCTGCACGGTCTTACCCAGACCCATATCATCCGCGAGAATACCGCCCAGACGCTGCTCGTACAGGAACGACAGCCACTGGAAACCCTCCACCTGGTAGGGGCGCAGGGTCGCCTGCAGGCCGGCGGGTACCGGGCGCTGAGCGATAACCCGACGGGACGCCTTCTGAGGTGCGGGGGAATCCTGAGTGCCCTTGTCGAGAGCTTTTTCAGCGCCCTTTTCGGGGCTCTCTTCGGTGCTTTCCTCGGCATCCCCCAAACCCTCAACCAGCTCCAGCAGCGAACGCACCTGAGCATCCCACCGCGCGGTCGTATGCACGCTCGCCGCCAGCGACTCCAGCTCAGAGAACAACCCCGCCTGGTGACGGTTAATGCGCAACTCACCGCCCGCATCGTCGAGTTCGCGAGCCTCCGCAATGAGGGTGCGCAGGGTCTTAAACTCGGATCGACGCAGCGAGAAATAGGTGCCGTTACCGAGCAGAATACGGTCTGCCCCGCGGTCGAGCGCCTCAAAAATCTGGGCAAACGGCACGGTCCAATTGTTGACCTTCACCGCAATGCCCAGGCCGAACCAGTCACGAGAATTGCCCTCGCTCACGGTGATTTCAATCAGCGCGTCGGTTGCCTCCACGAACTCCGGCGGAGTGCCGTTAAAACGCACCTGAACAGCGGAAACACGGCGAAGCTTCGGCAGAATCGCACTGAGCAACTCGCGGGTTTCCCAGCCTTCGATGCGGCGCTCCTCCAGCCCGGAAAGAGCCGGATGGGAGGCAAGAATAGTGCGCACAGAACGCAGTACGCGCGCCTCAAAACGCTCATCACGAATCTCGCCGCCCTCTTCACCGGGGTAACCGAAAACGGGTAGAGACTGCACATCGGAAGCACCCGCAGCATCCTGCGCGCTCGCCTCCTCTGCGCTGTCCTCCGCGAAGGGGTTCAGCGGGTACTCCCAATGCCAGCTCAGCTGTGCGTCGTGGCGTACCTGCTCGTCAAAGCTGATTTCAAGCACCAGATGCGGCGGCTTCACGCGCGGCAGCGCCAGCGCCGGATCGGGGGTCAGCGAGGGAATGGAGCGGCTGAGCGCGGGCAGGTACTCTTTCTGGAACGTGGCGCGTTCCGCAGCGGGAATGTGCACGGTTCCGGCGCTAATGAGCGATTCGGAGGCGGCATCGAGCGGCTCGACCAGGGGGATGAGCGCCAGTTCCACACCCTCGGGCAGTTCGGGCACGGCGGGGGAGTAGCGCACCCGTTCACCCTGCGCCGGGTTGATGGTCGGGGTAGAGGGCTCAGTAGGCGCCTCCTGCGCGTCCTTTTGGGCAGCCTTTTGAACGAAAGATTCGCGGCTCACTTCATCCAGTGCGCCGGGGCGCACGGTCTTCCAGTGCACCGCCTTTGCCGCCTGCTCGTACTCCTGCTGGGCGAGCCCGCCCAGGGCAAAGAAGCCGGTACGCGGGGTGCCGATGGGGTGGCAGTGCGCGGCGGGCAGCCAGAGCTGGCGCAGTAGTTCGCCTTCGCGTCCTTCCCAGCTGAGCGCTGCTTGAAGCCGCAGACCGGTACCTTCCGCGTGCTTCTCTTCGCTGGCGGCGGCATGCAGGCGCACCTGTGCGGGGCTCAGCACGGCGTAGTTCACTTCGCGACCGTTGACGAGCAGGGGCAGGCCAATATCCTCCGCGCGGGCGAGTACGTCCCAGAGCAGAGTGGAGGCGCAAGCGCTGATTGAGATCCAGTCGCGGTGCGAGGAATACATGTTCTGCCAGGGGCGGGCAATCGAGTAGAGCTCGGCGAAGAACCGTTCGTGTTCGGGGTAGATTTCGTGCCGTCCGACGGGTCCGCCCACGCTGGAGGCGAAGGTTTCCCAGCTGAGTCCGCCCTTGATCCAGCGCCCGGTTTTGGATGCCATGAGCGGGCGGGCGAGCAGGTTAATGCTGGGGGTTGCGCCGGGCATATTGCGGCCGCGCGCGTAGGAACCGGAGACGCTCAGCGAGAAATCCAGGGCACCGCTCACACGCATCGAATCAATGCCCGCAAGGTCCTGACGTGCGGAAAGAACGGAGGAGAGGTCGCGTCGCCATGCCGAGATTTTGGTGGCGGATGCCTCTGCCTGCAGGCTTGGGGAGGCGCCTAGCTCGTTGAGCGCAAAGCTTCCCTGCGCCTCTTCGTGCTCGGCAGCCGCTGCATCGGGTGAGGGCAGCTTCGCCGCGGTGGTGAGTGCACCGGAGGCGCGCAGCGCCGCGAGCGGGTCGGCGGATTTCTTCGCCTCCGCAACGTTTGCGCTCTTTGAATCTGCGGATCCCTTTGCCTCTGCCGCGTCCTTTGCCGCGGCACCGGGTACGCCGACCGGCCCGGGGTGTTCGCTGAGTGCTTTTTTCGCTACGGAGGCGCGGTCGAGCGCGGTGAGCATGAGCGCTACGGCGTGCTTGCAGTCGGTGAGCACGGGGCAGGTGCAGCGGGCGGTGAAGGTTGCGGAGCCGCTGACGGCGGGGAAGAAGCGAATGGTCACTTCGTAGGGGATGATGGTGCTTCCGTTGACGAGCCCGGTGAGGGTTCGCTCGTCTTCGTCGTAGCTGTAGCGGATGACTTCGCGGTTGCGCTGGTAGGCGAGGCCGCGCTGGTAGGTGCGGTGCCCGGCCTGGCGAATGATCTGCGGTACGGTGACGGGAATTTCGGGGAAGGGGTTGTTGGCGCTCACCAGCTCATTATCGCGTATTGTGCGGGTATGCGCCTTGTTGCTGGTCATTTGCTGGCGGCTGCCGGGCTGGCTGTTGGACTGACTGCCGGGCTGGTTGCCGGGGTGACTATTGAGCGGTGGTTTGGGGTGTATTTCGTATTTGTGGTGGGGGAGTTTTTAGCGCATAAAAACACCGGTATTCACATAAGATATTCCGCGCAGTATCAAAAATTCACGCCATTTAAAACGTTTTCACAAGCCAAAACGCTAATAATCTAAATCTCTTTCAAAAAACGCTTTACTTAACTTGAGAAAATGCTGTAAGCTAAACCCAGCTTCAAGAGTTTCGACTGATAAGCTCCGACTATGGTCGAACGCCAACCCCATGTTCACGGGTGGCTCGGATGACGAAGCGGTTTGTATTCACCACCGGAATAACCGGTGGTAATTGGTACAGACAAGAGCAACGCGAAAGGATCGCGCCACTCACGGCGCAGGTTGTCACATGTACAACGGCTCTGCAACCGAAGCAGCAATCTCTCTGAACCCCTCCCGCTCCTACCAGGAAAGCCTGCGTGCCGCAGCTGTCCCCGCGCGAGGCGGATACACCGCAGTCAGCATTGACGATTACTCCCGCATTTCTTCTAAGCGCGACGAGTTCCTGAACTTCCTTCTTCTGCCGAACCCCGAGGGTATCCCCGCTATTGAGTACGCCGGTCTGCGCGTAGCGTAGCATTAGGGGTATGAATTTCTCCGGTATGCTTCTGGACTCCGACGTTCTTGCGGAGATCCGTAAGGCGGATCCAGACCCCGCCGTGGTCGCTTTTCTGCGCCGCCGCTCGTTCCGGCACATGTACATTTCTGTGCTGAGCATTGGCGAGCTGAAGGGCCTGTACCCCTACCCGGAAACTGACCGCTGGATTACCGAACTTCTTGAGCGCTTTGGCGACCACGTTATTAACGTGGACGCGCGCGTGAGCCTCGAGTGGGCTGGTCGCCAGGCGCCGCGCGGCGTGCATGCCGTAGGCCGTGATGATGCCGGTCCGCTGCCTACCGCCGCCCTGGAGGGTCTGATGGCGGCGAGTGCGAGTGCCTATGATTTGGAGCTGATTTCTTCTAAGGCGCAGGTGTACCGCGCCTGGGGTGTTGAAGCTTCCAACCCGTGGACTGAGCAGTAAAACTTCGCCTGATGCGCGCCCTCGCGTGCGCGTCTGGATGAATACCTGTGTGAATAGTTGTGAGAACCCGCTTTCGAGTGTTAATCGGAGGCGGGTTTCGTGGTTAATTCGTGGCATGATTGAAGGACGATGAAAAGCACCTCACCTATCTCTCGTTATTCCATGCCCATGCCTCTGTGGCTTCAGGGTGTTGTTGAGCTAATTGTTACTGCCCTGTTCTCTGCGCTTGCAGTGTTTGCGGCGATGTCTGCCGTGTGGGCGACCAAGGGTTTTGGCGACATGGAGTTCTCCTCCGTGGCCGCCATGTCGGCGCACCTGTGGCTTCTGATTCACGGTGTTCCTTTGGATCTTGCGGCTGCTTTTGGTGCTTCTGCCGGCACGATGACGCTGGTGCCGCTGGGTTTGAGTATTCTGCCTCTGCTGCTCTGTTACCGTTCGGGTCGTCGCCTGGCGCGCGCCTCGTATGAGGGTGAGTTTTTGATTCCGGTGCTGTCCGGTTCGGTGACTTATGCCCTGATTAGCTCGGCGATGTACGGTTGGGCGAGCCCGCATCCGCAACCTCTGCAGGCTTTGAATGCTGCCCTGGTGCCTTTGGGTATTGTGGTGGCTGGTCTGATGTGGGGTGGCTACCGTGAGGCGCGTTCGCTCTCGCGCATGGTGGGTGTTGATACTGCGGAGCAGATTTCGCAGATGAGTCAGTATTCGCGTTGGGCGGGCTCGTACGCCTGGGCTGTGGTGCGTGCTGCGGTGGTTGCTTTTGTGGCGCTGGTCGGTCTGGGTGCGGTGCTTTTGGGTATCGGTATTTTGGCGGGCTGGTCGCAGATTGTTGCCACCTACCAGGAGCTGCATGCGGGCGCTGTGGGTGATACTGCGGTGACTCTGTTGCAGCTGGGTTTCTTGCCGAACCTGGTGATTTATGCGATTGCGTGGTCGACCGGTGCCGGTTTCTCCTTTGGTGCGGGTACCTCGGTTGGTTTGACCAGTAGTGATGTTGGTACTTTGCCGATGCTTCCGATTCTGGGTGCTGTGCCCGAGTCAATGGGCACGTTCGGTCTGGTGGGTCTGCTGGTGCCGCTGGGTGCCGGTGCGATTGCTGGCTGGTGGTTCTTGCGTGAGGGTGAGGATCACCTGGATGAGTGGGTTGCCCTGAAGGTTCCGTTCCGCCCGCTGTCTGCGCTGATTTCTGCGGTGGTGCTGGGCATGATGACCGGTATTATGACGTCGTTTGGTGCCCTGTGGCTGGGCTGGATTTCGTACGGCTCTCTGGGTATTGGTCGTTTTACGGAGGTTGGTGCTGAGCCGCTGACTTTTGCGGCGCATACCGCGTTGACGGTGGGCGCCGGCGTGACGTTCGGTATGTTGCTGAGCCGCGCCCTGGTGCCGGATAGCAGCCGTGAGCTGCCTCGTTTTGCGGATGAGCGCCCGAACCTGGGTGAGCGTCTGATGAGTTTTACTGCCTCGACCCGTGAGCGTTTTGCGCAGGGCCGTGAGCGTTTTGCGGAGCGTCGTGAGGAGCGTGCGCAGGCGCGTGCGGAGCGTATGGAGCGTGAGGCTGAGGAAGCTGCGGCACGTGAGGCGGCTGAGCGTGAAGCTGAGGAAGTCGCCGCTCGTGAGGCTGCAGAGCGTGAAGCAGCTGAGCACGAGGCGGAAGAGACGGCACGCGCGGCTGCCTCTAAGAAGGCTTCTGAGAAGAATGTCTCTGAGCCTGAGCAGTCTGTTGTATCTGAGGTGGCGACCGGTCACGTGCCGGTGCATCCGCAGGAGCCGGTGGTTGCCGTCCCCGTGGAGGCGACCGAACAGCTGGCGCAGCGTGCGGCGGCGGACGCTTTCGCAGACATCGTTGAAGAGCGTGAAGAGGCGGCTGAAGAGCCCGCCTCCGAAGAGGCTACTGCTGAAGAGAGCCCCGCTGAGCAGTACGAGCCGATTGAGGCCGTTCAGCAGGTCGATTACCTGCACTCTGCCCATGCTGACTCTGCGCAGGCGGAGGATTACGAGAGCATTGAAGCATCTGTTGAGCCTGCCTCCAACGAGTACACTGCTGACGAACACGGCACCTATGACCCTGCCGTGTACGCTCATGACCCCTCCGAGGAGGAGACTCGCGAACTGATTCAGGAGCCCGTCTACGAGGCTACCGAACCTGTGGCAGCTGAGCGTGAGAACGCTGTTGAAGAGCCCGCAGAGCAGACGCCGCGTTCGAAGGGCCGTGCGAGCCGCATTATGGCGTACTTCGGTTTTGGTCTTGAGCAGCCCGCCGCAGCGCAGGGTTCAGAAGCGGCAGAGAGCGCCCACGCTGAACCCGCCCCGCAGGATTCCGCTCAGGACCGCGCGCTTGAGCGTGCGCAGAAGCGCGAGGCGAAGAAGGCGGCCAAGGCGGCACGCAAGAAGCAGAAGAACGACCTAGAGCGTGATTTTGTGGATCGCGAGCTGGATGTCCTCTCTGCCGATCAGGCGATGAGCCGCATCTTTGAGGTTCGTAGCCAGACCGGCATCCTTCCGCTGGTGACCGATGAGGCGTCTACCGTGGAGCTGCCCCCGCTGGATGTCAGCTCCTCGAAGTCCCAGGGCTCTAATGCGCAGGGTTCTAACGCCCGCAAGAAGAACTAGCGCGCAGAACCCCTAACGAGCTGCAGAAGAGCTAGAGCTGGACGCACCGGTGAGCTTGTCCATCGTGCCCTGGAACTTCTGGTCGCAGGTGTACATGTCGGTCTGGGTCAGCGCGGCGGCGCGGCACTCGCGGTACTCCTGCGTGCCGGGCATGAAGGCGAGGCCAATGCCACCGAGCAGGGTCATAGCGCCGTAGATAATGCTGACGCCTGCGGCAATGTAGAAGAACCAGGGGCCGCGGTAGATTGCGGTGCGCACAATCGCAATAATGCTCAGGGTAATGCCGGCGAGCGCGAAGAGGAAGAGCGCCAAGAAAAGCGGCATCGTGGAAAGCACGAAGGAAGACGCCGCAAAAATCACCAGCGCGGCAACAATCAGCATGAGCGAGGTGCGAATATTCGCTTTCTGCTGTTCGATGGGGTCGATGGGCTTGCGCGGCTTCTTGCCCTGAGGTCCCCGAGGCTGCGGCATCATGTTCTGCGGTGCCTGCTGCGGCGCTCGCGGTGGAACCTGCTGGTTCTGCGGTGCACCGTTGTTCGGGGTGGGCTGCTGCGGGGTGTCGTTCGGAGTGTTGTTCGGGGTGTTCTGCGGGGGAGTAGACATACCTATAAGGGTACCGCCCCGTCTGCCCGTGACCTATTGAGTTTGCGACCTGTTGAGTTTGCGTCCGGTGAACCCCAGTGAGGATTCGTCTCGCCGGGGTTTCTTTGTGCTCGCCTTTGGGCTTTAGGCGTGTTGTGAACCTCTTACCCCCTTTGGATAAGGGTGTGAGACGGGTTATACTAGTCGGGTGCGAATTGTGGTTATGGTATCCGGCTCCGGAACGAATCTTCAGTCCATCCTCGACGCTGTAGCAGCGGGCGAGCTTCCCCTCGACATTGCGGCAGTGGGCGCCGACAAGCCCTGTCTGGGCATTGAACGTGCCCAGGCGGCGGGCGTACCCACCTTCCTGGTGCAGCCCGGCGACTACGCCGACCGCCCCTCCTGGAACCGCGCGCTGGAAGAAAAGATCGCTTCCTACAACCCCGATTACATTGTGTTCGCCGGCTTCATGCGCATTGTTGACGCGCAGCTGGTCGAGCGTTTCAAAAACCGCATTATTAACACCCACCCCGCCCTGCTGCCCTCCTTCCCGGGTGCGCACGGCGTGCGTGACGCCCTAGCGCACGGTGTGAAGATTACCGGCCTGACCGTCCACTTTGTGGATGCGGGCGTTGACACCGGCCCCATCCTCGCCCAGGCGGCAGTGCCCGTTCTGGATGACGACACCGAAGAAACCCTGCACGAACGCATTAAGGTGCAGGAGCGCCGCCTGCTCGTGCAGACCATCGCATCCCTGGCTGAATCTCACGGCGCTGCATCTGACGGCGCTGCATCCGACAGCTAATTCCGCCCACTAGATTTTTGCGGCGGAATGAGCCGAGCTCACACCCCGCCGCCCACACACGTTCCGTTGTGGCACCCGAGTACCCCTGAGGGGAAGGTGCACAGCGGCGGGGAATACCCCACACATATCCTGTCTATCCGGGCAGGCTACGTCCATCCACCAGCTGTGCCGCCGAGAACCGGCGTGCACGTCTAAAGCATCGGAGTATTTGTGTCTCTCATTGAGCTCGATCGCGTGCCCCTGCGCCGCGCCCTCATTTCCGTCTACGACAAGACCGGTCTGGAGGAGTTCGCCCGCGGCCTGCACGAGGCTGGCGTTGCGCTGGTCTCCACCGGCTCCACCGCATCCACCATCGCGGCAGCAGGCGTACCCGTCACCGAGGTCACCGAAGTGACCGGTTTCCCCGAGTGCCTCGAAGGCCGCGTGAAGACCCTGCACCCGCGCATCCACGCCGGTATTCTGGCTGACCGCCGCAAGCAGGAGCACATCGACACCCTCGGCGAGCTGGATGTCGAGCCTTTCGACCTGGTGGTTGTGAACCTGTACCCCTTCGTTGAGACCGTTTCATCCGGTGCCGATCAGGACGCCATCATCGAGAAGATCGACATTGGTGGCCCCTCCATGGTTCGCGCTGCCGCGAAGAACCACGACGCCGTCGCAATTGTGGTAGACCCCGCCGACTACGCGCGCACCGTTGAGGCCGCTAAGAACGGTGGCTTCTCCCTGGATGAGCGCCGCCGCCTTGCCGCTGGCGCATTCGCCCACACCGCCGCATACGACACCGCTGTGGCCACCTGGACTGCATCCCAGTTCCTGCAGGATGAGGACGCTAACTTCTGGCCCCCGTACGCTGGCCTGGGCTTCGAGCGCAGCGAGACCCTGCGTTACGGCGAGAACCCGCACCAGCGTGCCGCCCTGTACGTTGACCCCGCCGCTGCCCCCGGCATTGCTCAGGCGGAGCAGGTGCACGGTAAGGCGATGAGCTACAACAACTACGTTGATGCTGATGCCGCTCTGCGTGCCGCTTACGACTTCGACGAGCCGGCTGTTGCCGTTATCAAGCACAACAACCCCTGCGGTATTGCTGTGGCAACCCCCGGTGCGGCTGACCCGATTGCGGACGCTCACGCGAAGGCGCACGCTTGCGACCCGCTGTCCGCGTACGGCGGCGTGATTGCCGCTAACCGCCCGGTGACCGCCGCTATGGCTCAGACCGTCAAGGGCATCTTCACCGAGGTGATCGTGGCTCCCGGCTTCGAGCCCGAGGCGCTGGAGATCCTGCGTGAGAAGAAGAACCTGCGCCTGCTGGTTCTGCCCGAGAACTTTGCCCGCGAGGCTATCGAGTACCGCCCCATTTCCGGTGGCGCACTCTTCCAGGAGGCTGACCGCCTACAGGCTGAGGGTGACGACCCGAAGAACTGGACCCTGGTTGCCGGTGAGCCGGCTGACGAGGCAACCCTGCGTGGCCTCGAGTTCGCGTGGCGTGCACTGCGTTCGCCCAAGTCCAACGCCATTCTGCTTGCCGATAACGGTGCCGCCGTGGGCATCGGCATGGGCCAGGTGAACCGCGTGGATTCCTGCAAGCTTTCGGTGGAGCGCGCGAACACTCTCGGCGGTGAAGGTAACGAGCGTGCCCGCGGTGCGGTTGCCGCATCCGACGCGTTCTTCCCCTTCGCTGACGGCCTGCAGGTGCTGCTGGACGCCGGCGTGCGTGCCGTCGTGCACCCGGGCGGTTCGATCCGCGACGAGGAAGTTATCGAGGCGGCTAAGGCTGCTGGCGTGACCATGTACCTGACCGGTACCCGCCACTTCTTCCACTAAAAATGTGTAGCGGGCTCAGCCTGCGCTGAGCTGCCCGCTGTGAGCGGGGCATTCTAGGGTGAACCTTCTGGTGAGCCTGGGATGCCCCGCTTTTTCATACTCTCCACCTGGGACATTCGTGTTGGAACATCTGCGGTGGAGCATCCGTATTGTGGGCAGTCGTATTTATAGAATTTTTGCTCTATTTTGCGCCGGATTTGCGCATGAGGGCGCGTCAACAGCGACCAGGATGCGCACGGATTGGCTAAAAGTTCGCTAGGATTAGGGTGTGCCTAAAGTCAGCGAAGAATACAAAAAGAACAGGCGTTCTCAGATTGTAGAGACCGCCCGCGAATGCTTCATCAAGCAGGGTTATCAGAAGGCTTCGATGAGCGAGATTATTGCGGCCACTGGCCTGTCTGCTGGAGCGATTTATAACCACTTCTCCTCCAAGGATGAGATTATCCTGGCGGCAGCCCGCATGGACATGGCGCCTTTCGACCGTATCCGCGCCGAACAGCCCTGGGACTACGTGTTCGGGTGCCTGAAGGTGCTGGACACCCCCAAGATTCGCCGTCACCTGCTCGTCACCTGGGGCGAGGCTGTGGCAATGCCGCAGCTGGCGACCGTGGTGTCTGAACAGCTGAGCTACCTGCGCGATCAGTCCCTGGAGCGCTACCGTGCCTGGGGAGCCGCTGAGCTGGACTTCACCGAAGAGGAGCTTGAAGAGTGGCTGACCGTTATCGGTGCCGCGGTGCTGTCGGTGCTGACCGGTTACGTGGTGCAGACCCAGCTGGTCGCTGGCGGTAAGAAGGAGAGCGCTCGCGAGGCGTACCTGGAGTATGCTTCCGCTATCCTGCGTCAGGCGTAGGGTTTGTAGACCCGCGTAGCTACCGCCGATAAGCCTAAAGGCCGGTTTATATGCCCTGCGGTGGCGGTGTAAAACTTCATCGTGATGCTTTGTAAAGCCTGTTTTCCTTCTCGAAGGAAAGCGGGCTTTACGGTATTATGAGGTGTAGCTCATATTTTTTCATTCAGGGTTTTCAGCCGCAGACACTGCCGCAGCCCCGATGATGAGCGACCGAAGATAATGCAAAAACACTCCCAGGAGCGTAATGTCCGAGCAGAAGATCCTCGAGATGCCCCTCGCCGACCTTGACCCCGAAGTTGCAGAAGCCATTGAGCTGGAGCGCAAGCGCCAGCAGAACACCCTCGAGATGATTGCATCCGAGAACTTCGTCCCCCGTGCCGTCCTCGAAAGCCAGGGCTCGGTACTGACCAACAAGTACGCTGAGGGTTACCCCGGCCGCCGCTACTACGGCGGCTGCGAATTTGTCGACATCGTTGAGTCCCTCGCTATTTCCCGTGTGAAGGAACTCTTCGGCGCTGAGCACGCCAACGTTCAGCCGCACTCCGGTGCGCAGGCGAACAACGCCGTCATGCATGCACTGCTGAACCCCGGTGACACCATCATGGGTCTGTCCCTGGCACACGGTGGCCACCTGACCCACGGCATGAAGCTGAACGTCTCCGGCAAGCTGTACAACGTTGTGGCGTACAGCGTGGACGAGTCTGGCCGCGTTGACATGGAGCAGGTGCGTGAACTGGCTCTTGCCGAGCGCCCCAAGCTGATTATTGCCGGCTGGTCCGCGTACCCCCGTCAGTTGGACTTCGCTGCGTTCCGCGCGATTGCTGACGAAATCGGCGCGTACCTGTGGGTGGACATGGCCCACTTCGCGGGCCTGGTGGCTGCAGGTCTGCACCCGAACCCCGTCCCGCACGCACACGTGGTTTCCTCCACCGTGCACAAGACTCTGGGCGGTCCCCGCTCCGGCTTCATCCTCTGCACCGAGGAGCTGAAGAAGAAGATTGACTCCGCTGTGTTCCCCGGTCAGCAGGGCGGTCCGCTCATGCACGTGATCGCTGCGAAGGCTACCGCGTTCAAGGTCGCCGCATCTGACGCGTTCAAGGACCGCCAGAAGCGCACCGTTGAGGGCGCACAGATCCTGGCGAACCGCCTGCTGCAGCAGGATGTGAAGGACGCCGGCGTTTCCATCGCATCCGGCGGTACTGACGTTCACCTGGTGCTTGTTGACCTGCGCAACCACGCCCTCAACGGCAAGGAAGCAGAAGACCTGCTGCACGATGCCGGTATTACTGTCAACCGTAACGCTGTGCCGAACGACCCCCGCCCGCCGATGGTGACCTCCGGTCTGCGTATCGGTACCCCTGCTCTGGCGACCCGCGGCTTCGACGCCGAGGGCTTCACCGAGGTTGCCGACATTATCGCTTCCGTACTGCTGCCGAACCCGGACATCGCTGCGCTGCGTGCCCGCGTTGAGGCACTGTGCGCCAAGTACCCCCTCTACCAGGGCAGCGAGAACTGGTAGACCCATGAATGACCCCGTTCGCTCAACATTCCCTGTGGGTGCTGAGCGGGCGGGGTTATTTCGCCCTCTTACTTTTTACCGCCCTGCCCGCTACACCCGTTCAGGGACGTAGCGGGGGAGTGGTACCTCTAGGGGCACACCCTAGAACCCAACACACAGACCGTCCGTTTCGGCGAACCCGCCGCAATCTATGGAAGGAAAAACAATGCCCCAGATTCTAGACGGTAACGCAACCGCCGCAGCCATCAAGGAAGAGCTGAAGGAGCGCGTCGAGGCGCTCAAGGCTAAGGGTATTACCCCCGGCCTGGGTACCGTGCTGGTCGGTGACGACCCCGCATCCCGCTCGTACGTGGGCGCTAAGCACCGCGACTGCGCAGAGATCGGTATTAACTCCATCCGTGTGGACCTGCCCGGTGACATCACTCAGGAAGAGCTCGACGCAGAGATCGACAAGCTGAACAACGACCCGGCGTGCACCAGCTACATTGTGCAGTTGCCCCTGCCCAAGCACCTGGACACCAACCGCGTGCTGGAGCGCATCGCCCCCGAGAAGGACGCTGACGGCCTGCACCCGACCAACCTCGGCAAGCTCGTGCTGAACGTTTCTGAGCCGCTGGATTCCCCGCTGCCCTGCACCCCCAACGGTGTCATTGAGCTGGTGAAGCGCCACGGCATCGACTGGAACGGCAAGAACGTTGTGGTGCTCGGCCGCGGCATTACCGTGGGCCGCCCGCTGGGTCTGCTGCTGACCCGCCGCGAGGTGAACGCGACCGCAACCCTGGCGCACACCGGTACCGAGAACCTGGACGAGGTACTGCGCGAGGCTGACGTCATTGTTGCCGCTGTGGGTGTTCCGCACGTGCTGAAGGCTCACCAGGTCAAGGACGGCGCAATCCTGCTGGACGTTGGTGTTTCCCGTGCTGAGGACCCGGAGACCGGCAAGAAGAAGCTATTCGGCGACGTCTCCCCGGAGGCTGCGCAGAAGGCGTCCTGGGTTTCCCCGAACCCCGGCGGTGTGGGCCCGATGACCCGCGCGGAGCTGCTGGTGAACGTGGTTGAGACTGCGGAGCGTCAGGCGGCGTAAGGCTCGCAACATTTCAGGGCTGATAACTCAAAAGGGCGGTGCCCCGGTAGAACAATCTACCGGGGCACCGCCCTTCACACTGTCATCACAAGAAAAGGCAGATGCTAGAGAATCATCTCGTAGAAGTAGGCATCGGCAAGGTACAGGGTCTCTGCGTACTCTACGGGGCTACCTTCTTCGGTGTAGCCGGTCGCGCAGACCTTGAACGCCGCCTCGCCCACGGGAACCTGGTGGTTGAACGCCTCGGCGTCGGCGTCGGTGAAGAGCGCCGCGCTGGTGCGTACGCGGGCGTGCTTAATCGCGTTGGGGGTGTCGGCAAGCTGGTCTAGCGAGCTCATCGCACCGGACATCTCCGCCATCATGGCGTCCAGGATGCTGCTTGCGGCGGCCTTGACAAAGTAGGAACGCTCAAAGCCGATGACTTCGTGGTTGGCAAGACGCAGACGACGCACGAACAGCACCTGCTCACCCACCGGCACGGATAGGTGGGTGGAGATCTCTTCGGTGGCGTCCACCCAGCGGGTCGCAATCATGCGGGTGGACCCCTCAAAACCGCGGCGGCGCATATCGTCAACGAAGGTGTCCACGCGCGGAATGTAGGTGGCGTCGGTGCGCTCGGCAACGTAGGTGCCGGAGCCCTGCACGTTGTAGAGCAGGCCGCGTTCAATCAGAACCTTCAGGGCGCTACGAACCGTCTGGCGGCTCACCCCAAAGTTCTGCTGAATCATGCGTTCGGTGGGCAGCTTATCGCCGGGCTTGCCGGGAATAATGTAGCGCTGCTCAATGTAGTGGATGACCTGCTCGTACTTCGGGCCGGGAATCGGGGGTAGCTCGTAGCGGCTCTCAGCGTTGTGAGCGGTACTTTCGGATGCGGTGGTGCCCGCAGAATGTGAGGGGGCACCGTGGTCGGTGGTATGTGAGGAGTGTGAATTCATCACCCAATAGTTTACCGTTCAGCCAGAGAAAAAACGCGCACGAGTGAAAATTTCTCTTCCCTCAAACTGGCATAATTAAGACTATGCATTTTTCTAACACCCCTGCACCGCGCCCGAGCGGTCTGCTTCGCGTGGCGAGCGTGAATGTGAACGGTATCCGCGCCGCCTATAAGAAGGATATGGCGGCGTGGTTGGCGAGCCGTGACATCGACATTCTCTGCCTGCAGGAGGTGCGCGCCCCCGACGCTATCGTGCGTGAGCTGCTGGACGAATCCCAGTGGCATATTCTGCACGCGGAGGCGGCAGCGAAGGGCCGCGCCGGTGTGCTGGTGGCGACCCGACGCACCCCGAACTCAGCCGGTGAAGTCCTGGAGAACCAGCCGGTAGCGACCCGCTCGAATATTGGCGAAGAGTACTTTGACGATTCGGGCCGCTGGGTTGAGGCGGACTACGTTCTGCCCAACGGTAAGACCCTGACCGTGGTCAGCGCCTACGTTCACTCCGGCGAGGTCGGCACCCAGAAGCAGGACGATAAGTACCGCTTCCTGGAGCGCATGCTGGTGCGCATGCCTGAACTGGCAAAGCACTCGGACCACGTGCTCATCGTGGGCGATTTGAACGTGGGCCACACCGAGCTGGACATTAAGAACTGGAAGGCTAACCAGAAGCGTGCCGGCTTCCTGCCGGAGGAACGCGCCTACTTTGACCGCTTCTTCGGCGATATCGGCTACCGCGATGTGGCTCGTGAGCTGGCGGGTCAGGTGCCCGGCCCCTACACCTGGTGGTCTTACCGCGGCAAGGCGTTCGATAATGACGCAGGCTGGCGTATCGACTACCACATGGCGACCCCGGCGCTCGCCGAAAGCGCCGTGGAAGCGGTCGTGGACCGCGCGGCAAGCTACGACGAGCGTTTCAGCGATCACGCGCCGCTCGTGGTTGACTACCGCATCGGTGAGTAAGACGCGGACCCACCTACAGATAAGTTTTTGAAGATGTGCTGCACCGTCCGCAGCACCGCACAGGAAGAACTGCACAGGAAATAACTATGGCAGACGAAAAGAAGCAGGATAAGTCCCTCATCCCTAACGCCTCTCAGCAGAAGGCACGTATCTACTCGGGTGCGCAGCCGTCGGCTGATTCGATGCACCTGGGTAACTACATTGGTGCTGTGAACAACTGGGTGGCGTTGCAGGACGACCCGAATAACGAATGTCTGTTCTTTATCCCGGATATGCACGCCATCACCGTTCCTCAGAACCCCGAGGAGCTGCGTGAGCGTACCCGCCTGACCGCGGCGCAGTATATCGCCTCCGGCATTGACCCGACCCGCACCCCGCTGTTCGTGCAGTCGCACGTGCCCGAGCACGCCCAGCTGGCGTGGGTTCTGAACTGCTTCACCGGCTTCGGCGAGGCCTCCCGTATGACCCAGTTCAAGGACAAGTCCCAGAAGCAGGGCGCCGAGAACGCCTCCGTGGGCCTGTTCACCTACCCGATTCTGATGGCTGCCGACATCCTGCTCTACCAGGTGGACGGCGTGCCCGTGGGCGAGGATCAGCGTCAGCACCTGGAGCTGACCCGTAACCTGGCTCAGCGCTTCAACTCCCGTTTCGGTGAGACCTTTGTGGTGCCCGATCCGGTGATTCTGAAGGAAACCGCTAAGATTTACGACCTGCAGGACCCGACCTCGAAGATGTCCAAGTCTGCAGCCACCGACAAGGGCCTGATTAAGCTTCTGGACACCCCCAAGACAACCCAGAAGAAGATTAAGTCCGCCGTGACCGATGACGGCTCCGTCATCGCCTACGACCGCGAGGCTAAGCCCGGCGTCTCCAACCTGCTCTCCATCTACTCGGCAATGACCGGCGAGAGCATCGACGAGATCGTGGCACGCTACGAGGGCAAGATGTACGGCCACCTGAAGGTCGACCTTGCCGATATTGTGGTGGAGCGCCTCACCCCGGTGCGTGAGCGTACCCTCGAGCTGATGGACGACCCCGCCGAGCTGGACCGCCTGCTGGCTGTGGGCGCATCCGCTGCCCGCGAGATCGCTACCGTCACCATTGAGAACGTGTACAAGAAGGTTGGCTTCCTGCCTGCCGCCGCAATCTAGCGCGCTGTTCAGCCAGTCCGGCTGAGACGCCGCATTACCTGCACGATTGAGATGACAGCACAAGAGAACTCTTCGAGCCCCACGACGGCTCCTGTATCCCCGACCCTGAAACCCGGTCGCCGCTACCTGAGCGTTATTGCGCACGTGAGCGGTGAGAATGTTCAGCGCCTGGAAGAGTGGAAGCGCGCGGTAGCCGGTGGTGCGGTGGCGCCTATCAGCACCCACGTGACCGTGTACCTGACGGAGCTGAACGAGTCTCTAATGGCTGAGGTGCACTCCCCGCAGCTCCGCGAGGCGCTGGACACGCCGCGTTTTGAGGCGCGCTGGGGTTCGGTACACTCCTTCCGCCCGGTCACCGAGGTGGAGTACCTGAACCTGGAGGCGGGTAGGGCCGAGTTCGAGCAGATTCACCAGAAGCTGGTTGAGCTATTCGGTGCCGGCGCGGCGTCCTTCCCCTATGTGCCGCACGTGACCCTGGGTCACGGGCTCACGGAAGAGCAGGTGGCGAACGCCCGTGAGGTGTTTGATGCTCTGCCCGCCGAGCAGCGCACCTTCACCGTGGATCACCTACACTGCTACTCCTATGACGGGCAGGACTGGGAAGAGATGACGGTTCTGCCGTTGCGTTAGGAGCAGGCGTATCAACCTGGAAAACATAAAGAGAGATGCGACCGATAGGTTATCGGTCGCATCTCTCTTTATGCTTTCACTAGGTTTATCTCAGCGTGAGATCCCTAGTGGGAGTGGCCCTCGTGAGCCTCGCCAGACTCGTGCGCATCAGCGGAAGCCGAGGAGGAAGCAGCGCCGTGTGCCTCAGCCTCAACCGGTGCAGCGTTCGAGGAAGAGACACCCAGAATCTCGTTCGGGGTCTTCGGAAGCTCCACGCTCATCAGCTCCTTCGGCGCTGCCGGGTTCGACAGAGATACCGCAATGAGCTTCTTGGTCGCCGGGTCGGTCACGTAGGCGGTCTTACCGTCCACCCACAGTGCCGGACGCTCATCCTGCCACGTCTCAGACTCGGTCCACGCCTCCATTAGCTGTACGGATCCCAGCTCAGTGCCGGTTGCCGGATCGAAGACGCGCAGCTTACCGTCGGTGGTCAGCAGCAGCGCCTCACCCTGGGGACCGCGAGCCAGCGAACGGAAGGTGTAGCTCACGCCAGAAGGCAGGGAGTAGACGGTGCGAGTTGCCGCAACGGTGTCGATAATGGAGAACTTCTCGGGGCGCTCCAGCTTAGCGTCCTTGTCGGTCTTGTAGTCCGCCAGAACGTACTGGGAGTCAGCCTTGCCAGCCTGGTTACCCGAGCGCGAGTACGGGTCCTCGGGATTGGTGATCTTGGTGAACTTGCCGTCCTTGTAGATCAGCGCGCCGTCGGTGCAGCCGATGGAGAACGCGCCGTCCTTGGCGATGGCCTCACCGTGAACGCCGGGGCAGGCGGGGCTCTCGGTGACGGTCTTGCCCTGCGCATCCACAACAGCGGCGCCGGTGCGGGTCTTCGAGTCGCCGACCGCTACCAGGTACTGGTCGTTGGGCAGCGGGATTGCGAAGCCGTGGTGCGGCTGCGGCAGGGTGACGGTGGTGGTCTCCAGGGAGGAGGCGGTGCGCTTGTCGTGGGTCAGCTTCGCCGGGTCGTACACGGCGAAGGAGCCGGTGCCGTCAGCGAATGCCGCGACCTTGCCGTTGTCCTTGATGACGTGACCGGTGTGGTCAGCCGCCAGAGACAGCGAGGACAGCGACGGGGAAGTGGTGTAGTAGTGCGAGTGGTCGCCGTGCGCTACGGACCATACGCCGGTATCCAGGAAGGTGTAGCTGTTGCCGTCTGCAACGACGAGGTGGCGGTTATCGCCAGCGTCGGAGAGGCGCAGGAAGCCTTCCTTGGGGATATCTGCGAGCAGCTTCATGTCCTTGGCATCGTAAACGAGCACGCCACCGTCGTAGGTGATGGCGACGCGGCTTGCCGCGCCCTTGCCTTCGGTGATGGGGGCGGGGGTTGCGCTCGCGGAGGTGGAAGCGCTGGGGCTGGTCTGCGTGTTCTGGCTGGTCTGGGCGTTCTGGGCACCGCATGCGGTCAGGGCGAGGGTGGCTACTGCGCCGAGTGCGCCGGCGCGGGTGAGGAAGAACTTACGGGTCATGTGCATGCACCAAGATTAACATGAGAATGGTTCTCTATAGTGGTTGATCCTTGGCTTGTATCAGACTCTGGAAGTGTAGCCCACGCCGGGTGCGTAAGGCATTCAGACCCATGATCCAGCCGCAGGGGAGCATCCTTCCGTGCCCCCACTAGGTGAAAGCCTTGAATCGACTCGCGAAATGGCTCATCAGGGCATAAAAAACCGGCTCCCTTCCGAAAAGAAGAGAGCCGGTTTCTAGAGGTGTCTTTTGCTCGAGTAGGGTTCAAGCGCCTACTCGGAGCTAAACATTTAGGGCTAAAAACTTAGAGGAGGTTGTTCAGGCCTCGCGCCTTGACCTCACCCACTGCATCCTTGACAGCCTGTGCCTTGGAGCGCGGAGCGACCAACAGGGCGTCGGGGGTGTCCACCACAACGATATCGTCGAGGCCAAGGATAGAGATCTTGCGGTCGGTATTCGCGACAATAATGCCGGAACAACCGTGGTTGATAACGTTATCCTTCTCGCCGAGAATGGTCAGCTCTTCGCCGCTCTTCTCGGTGTTCAGGCGTGCCACAGCGTCGAAGTCTCCCACATCGTCCCAGCTGAAGGAACCGGGAACCATTGCAACGTCGCCCGCTGCCGCAGCGGGCTCAGCCACAGCGTAGTCGATAGCGGTCTTGGGCAGGGTCTCCCAGACGCGGTCCATAACAGCCTCACGCTCGGGGGTGTCCCAAGCGTTAGCAATTTCCATGATGCCCGCGTACAGCTCGGGCTCGTTCGCCTCGAGGTGCTTGAGCATCAGAGCCGCCGGTGCCACGAACATGCCTGCGTTCCAGGTGTACTCACCGGAGTCCAGGTACTTCTGTGCGGTAGCGGCATCGGGCTTCTCCACGAAGGTGTCCACAGCCTGAGCGTTGGGGGCGTCCTCAATACCCAGGGACTCGCTGGCGTGGATGTAGCCAAACGCGCTGGAGGGCTCGGTGGGGGTAATACCGATGGTGACAATCTTGCCGGTTGCCGCGGTGATGACAGCTTCGGTCACCACACGGTGGAATTCATCCACGGGGCTGATCACGTGGTCAGCTGCGAAGGAGCCAATGATGGCGTCCGGTTCGCGGCGGTGGATGATAGCGCAAGCCAGGCCGATAGCTGCAGCCGAATCCTTGGGGGAGGGCTCCAGTACCAGGTCAGCGGCACGCAGTTCAGGAATCTGCTGGGTGACCGCATTGGCGTGCGAAGTACCGGTAACCACCATGACGGAACCGTTGCTGAGATCGATGAGACGGTCGTAGGTGTCACGCAACAAGGAATTGCCCGACGAGGTGAGGTCGAGCAGGAACTTCGGGGCGTGCGCGCGGGATAGAGGCCACAAACGCGAGCCAACACCGCCGGCGGGAATAAGCGGGCGGAATCGAGTGAGTGCAGTATTCATCGCTTCAAGAATAGCGGGTCAATTTGTCATATATCGAATTCTTTTAGGGTTTAAACAAAAAGTGTCAGATGGCTCTCATTTAGGCGATGTTTGAGGTTAGGTTAAGGTAAGTCCCGCACAAACACAGGGAAGTAGGCGATATCGCAATAAAAACATGCTCTAATTCCCTTTTAGAACCTGTAAAAAAACCCTAAACAGGGTGTCAGTAAGCTGTGAATTTACCTGATATCTTGGAAGTAACAGACGAACAAAAAGCAGTCGGTGAGCACACAGCTGTGCCTGGAAGCTGGAGCCTAAAAATGCGGTACCAGAACCCAGACGCTCGCCGTCGCAGCAGGAGGTTATTCAGTGTTGAATGGTTCTAAAGGAACCCTCTACCGCGGCCGCTGGGGCATGTGGTCCTGGGTTGCTCATCGCATTACCGGTATCGCGATTTTCTTCTTCCTTCTTGTACACATCCTGGATACTGCCGTCGTGCGTATCTCCCCGGAGGCCTACAATGGCGTACTGAGCCTGTACAAGAACCCCATCATGGGTCTGGGTGAGACCGCGCTTGTCGCCGCCATCGTCTACCACGCGTTCAACGGTATTCGCATTATCCTCATTGACTTCTGGGGTAAGGCAACCAACTCGCACGTGGAGCACATCCAGGCGAAGAACAAGGACGGCAACGTCGAAATCAGCCAGAAGGCAACCTACACGCACATCAAGATTCTCTGGGTTGTGCTTTTCCTCTGGGCGATCACCGTTGCTGGCTTCGCCGCACGTCACCTGCCGATCGTTTTCTCGCACATGGGAGGTCACTAAACAATGGCTACTCCGCTCAAGCCCCGCACCTATGTACCCCGTCTGCGCGATAACCGCATCGACGGCGTAAAGTACAACCGTTCCTCCTCCAAGCGCAACAACTTTGAGATGTTCGCTTGGCTGGGTATGCGCCTGTCCGGCGTCGTACTCGTCGTGCTGATTTTCGGTCACCTGTTCTCCAACCTCATGGTCGGCGACGGCATCCACGCCATCGACTTCGGCTTCGTGGGCGGCAAGTGGGCGAACCCCTTCTGGCAGGTCTGGGATCTGCTGCTGCTCTGGCTGGCTATGCTGCACGGTGCAAACGGCATCCGCGTCATCATCGATGACTACGCTGAGAAGGACCGCCTGCGCGTTTGGCTGAAGGTTATCCTCTTCGCAGCATGCGCATTCGTCTTGCTGGTTGGTACCCTCACCATCTTCGCGTTCGACCCCTGCCCCTCCGGTGCAGCGGCTGAACTGCTCCCCAGCTTCTGCTCGGCACGCTAACGGCGACGTATCCGAGACAAACGAAAACATCTAAAACACAGAAAGAACATCATGCAGGTACATAAGTACGATGTAGTGATCGTCGGTGCCGGTGGCGCAGGTATGCGTGCCGCCATTGAGGCCGGCCAGCGAGTTCGCACCGCGGTACTGACCAAGCTATACCCCACCCGCTCCCACACCGGTGCGGCACAGGGTGGCATGTGCGCCGCTCTGGCTAACGTTGAAGAGGACAACTGGGAGTGGCACACCTTTGACACCGTCAAGGGTGGCGACTACCTGGTCGACCAGGACGCAGCAGAAATCATGGCTAAGGAAGCTATTGACGCTGTGCTCGACCTGGAAAAGATGGGTCTTCCCTTCAACCGAACCCCCGAAGGCCGCATTGACCAGCGCCGCTTCGGCGGTCACACCCGTGACCACGGTAAGGCTGCTGTGCGCCGCGCGTGCTACGCAGCTGACCGTACCGGCCACATGATTCTGCAGACCCTCTACCAGAACTGCGTTCGCCACAATGTGGAGTTCTACAACGAGTTCTACGTTCTCGACCTGATCCTGGTCAAGGACGAAGAGGGCAAGCCCCGCCCCGCAGGCGTCGTCTCCTACGACCTGGCAACCGGCGAGGTCCACGTCTTCCAGGCTAAGTCCGTGATTTTCGCATCCGGCGGTTGTGGCAAGATCTTCAAGACCACCTCCAACGCACACACCCTCACCGGTGACGGCATGGCTATCGCACTGCGTGCAGGCCTGCCCCTGGAGGACATGGAATTCGTTCAGTTCCACCCGACCGGCCTGGCTGGCCTGGGCATTCTCGTCACCGAGGGTGCTCGTGGTGAAGGCGGTATTCTCCGTAACGCTGACGGTGAGCGCTTCATGGAGCGCTACGCACCCACCATTAAGGACCTCGCACCCCGCGATATCGTGGCACGTGCAATGGCAAACGAGGTGCGCGAAGGCCGCGGCTGCGGTCCCCACAAGGACTACGTGCTGCTGGACCTGACCCACCTGGAGCCCTCGCACATCGACGAGAAGCTGCCGGACATCACCGAGTTCGCTCGTACCTACCTGGCAGTGGAACCGCACCACCAGCCCATCCCGGTGTTCCCCACCGCGCACTACGCAATGGGCGGTATCCCCACCAACAACGAGACCGAGGTCTACCACAACAGCGAAGAGACCATCCCCGGCCTCTACGCAGCTGGTGAGGTTGCTTGTGTGTCCGTCCACGGTGCAAACCGTCTGGGCACCAACTCCCTGCTGGACATCAACGTGTTCGGTAAGCGTGCAGGCCGCAAGGCAGCAGAGTACGCAGCATCCGCTGAGTTCGTACCGGTTCCGGACGACGCAGCAGATCGCGTTCTCAACATGCTCAACGGCATCCTCGAAGGCAAGGGCACCGAGAAGGTCGGCGCTATCCGCGCAGACCTGCAGAAGGCTATGGAAGCTGACATGCAGGTGTTCCGTACCGACGAGACCATCCGCGCAGCACTGGCAACCATCGCTGAATTGGAAGAGCGTTACAAGAACATCTCCATCCAGGACAAGGGCAAGCGCTTCAACCTCGACCTGCTTGAGGCTGTTGAGCTTGGCTTCCTGATTGAGCTGGCAAAGGTCATGTCCGTTGGCGCGCTGCACCGTAAGGAATCCCGTGGTGGTCACTACCGCGAGGACTTCCCCAAGCGTGACGATGTCAACTTCATGAAGCACTCGATGGTCTACCTCGACCCCGAATCCGAGTTTGAGGGTGTCAAGGGCCTGCGATTCGAAACCAAGCCCGTTGTCTACACCCGCTACGAGCCGAAGGAGCGTAAGTACTAAAATGGCTGAAAACGAACTCCCCGAACCGGAATCCGTCAAGCTGTTTGAGGGTATGACCGGCGGCGACTCCGACTCCATCCCCACGTACGATGTGGTCATCAAGATTCGTCGCTACAACCCGGAAGTTTCCTCCGAGGCGTACTGGGATGAATTCCCGCTGACCATGTACCGCACCGACCGCGTGCTGGATGCTCTGCACAAGATCAAGTGGGAAGTAGACGGCTCCGTCTCCTTCCGCCGCTCCTGCGCACACGGCATCTGCGGCTCGGACGCAATGCGCATCAACGGCCGTAACCGCCTGGCTTGCAAGACCCTGCTGAAGGACCTTGACCTGACCAAGCCGATTACCGTTGAGCCCATCAAGGGTCTGCCCTGCGAAAAGGACCTCATCGTTGACATGGAGCCCTTCTTCCAGGCATACCGCGAAATCATGCCGTTCTTCATCAACGATTCGAACGAGCCTGAGCGTGAGCGCCTGCAGACCATTGAGGACCGTGCACGTTTCGATGACACCACCAAGTGCATCCTCTGTGCAGCATGTACCTCGTCCTGCCCGGTCTTCTGGACCGACGGTCAGTACTTCGGCCCCTCCGCTATCGTGAACGCACACCGCTTCATCTTCGACTCGCGCGATGATGCAGGCGACCTGCGTCTGGAGATCCTCAACGACAAGGAAGGCGTATGGCGTTGCCGTACCACCTTCAACTGCACCGAGGCTTGCCCCCGTGGCATCCAGATCACCAAGGCTATTGCCGAGGTGAAGCAGGCAATCCTGAGCCGCTCGCTCTAATCTGAGTACGCGGTATCAGCTGATACAGCATTGACGATTCAAGCCGTCACCCACACCGGGTGGCGGCTTGAATCTTTTTAACAGAAAAGGACCGGCTTCAAATCGCGGGGCAGAGCATTGAACGGGGCTTCGGCGGGCAGGAGTACTCTTCACAATCTGTCATAAAGTCATAGATATTCTCGAGGGCTGTCAGAAAGGGGCGGCGGGTAGGTAAACCCCGGCGGGCGGCGTTATTCTACTGTGTATGGTTTTCGCTAATTCTCGCTACGATTTGTCCACCCCCGTCTTCGATGACTGGGTGGAGCGCATGATGGGTACCCTCGTGCAGTTCCGCCGCGAAGTGCACGCCAACCCGGAGCTTTCTTTCCGCGAGGTGGTGACCACTGAGCGCCTCATGAACCGACTGCGAGAAGCCGGCATGAATCCTGTTGCTTGCGAAGGCACCGGCTGCTACGTCGATATCGGAAGCGGTCCCTTTGCCGTGGCTCTGCGTGCCGATATTGATGCTCTGCCCATTGTTGAGCAGACAGACCTGCCCTACGCCTCCACCGTGCCCGGTGTGATGCACGCCTGCGGCCATGATATTCACCAGACCGTCATGCTCGGTGTAGCTCTGGCACTGCACGAGCTGAACGAGAAGACCCCGCTGGGCCGTAGCGTCCGCATTCTTTTCCAGCCCGCTGAGGAGCAGCTGCCCGGCGGTGCGGTGCAGATGATTTCGCAGGGTCTGCTCAAGGATATTCCGCGTGCTTTCGCTCTGCACTGTGACCCGAAGGTGGACCTGGGCCAGATCGGTACCCGCATCGGTGCGATTACCAGCGCCTCGGATACCGTGAAAATTCATCTGAGCGGTCACGGCGGCCACACTTCTCGCCCGCATCTGACTGAGGACCTCATCTATGCGATGAGCCAGATTGCTGTGCAGGTTCCCGCCGTGCTGACCCGCCGCACCGACGTGCGTTCGGGCGTGCTGGTCGCCTGGGGCCAGGTCAGTGCTGGTGTTGCTCCCAACGCTATTCCCGCCGAGGGCTACCTGGCGGGTACCATGCGTTGCCTGGATGTTGAGGTTTGGCGTCAGGCAGGCAACATGCTGGATGAAGTCATCGAGCAGGTTGCCGTACCCTTCGGCGTGACCGCGCGTGTGGAGCACATCCGCGGAGTGCCCCCGGTCGTGAACACCGACCTGGAAACCACCATGCTGGAGAACGCGGCTCGCGCCGAACTGGGCGAAGACTCCATTGTGCTGGTTGAGCAGTCCATGGGCGGCGAAGACTTCGCGTGGATGCTGCAGGAAGTTCCCGGCTCCATGTTCCGCCTGGGCACCCGTGCCCCCGGCGACCCCACCTACGATCTGCACCAGGGCGATTACGCCCCGAGCGAGCAGGCAATCGGCATTGGTGTGCGCGTCATGGCGGCAACTGCCCTGCGCGCCGTCCGTTTTGAGCTGGCGAAGGCTGCGAAGGCAGCGAACCCCATCCGCGATGAGGCACGCTAAAGAGCTTTTCGAAAGCTTATTCTGCAGTCTTGAAGGCGCGACTCTATAGCCGCATTAAGCCTTGAAAAGTGTAGAAGTTTCACCCCGTTACCTCTCACCGAGTAGCGGGGTGAAACTCTATGCACGCGATAGAATTAAAAGGATTATGAGGACATTTGCGTCATGTTTCCGACCCCGTGCCCACACACCTGCGGGGGATGAAGGAGGTGGCGCATCATCACACGGCGCACGCCGGAGGAGGACACCCAATGAGCTTCTTTGGAATCGGCAAGAAGAAGTTGGATGAGCAGTCGCGCGAAGAACAGAGTGCCGAAACTGCTAAGGTCCAGAAGGAACAGGTAAGCGAAGACGCTCCCAAGAATGCGCGACTGAGCCAGAAGATTATGGAACAGCAGCAGTGGGAGGACTCCCTGCGCCGCTTCGTGAAGTCTGAAAGCACACGCCACCAGAACCACGATGAAGAGCAGAACGAAGAGCACCGCGCTGTTGAGGACCTCAAACGCGCCCTCTTGCACGGCGATGAGAAGGTTGAAGAATCTTCCGCTGCTGATGAGCTGACCGAGGAACAGGCTGAGGAGCAGGAACGCCGTAGCCTGTTGGCGGCGCTTGGTGTTTTCCCCCAGGAGGCTGAGGAGCCTGTTGAGGTTGAGCAGGCTGCTGAGACCCAGGACGTTGAAGAAGACGCTTCGCCGGTTGCTGAGGCTGCTCAGCCCGCAACGCCCGCGTTCCTGCGCGATGACGAAGAGTCTGCAGCTGAGGATGCATCTGTCGAGGAGCAAGAGCCTAAGGACGCTGCAGAGGATGCACGTTCCCATTTTGAGGAGCACCTGCGTGCTGTGCGTGCCCAGAACACCGAAGATGCTGCCGCTGAGGATGCTGAAGATGCTGAGGCCGATGCAGATACTGCAGGCGAGGCAGAGGGCCGCGAAGAGCTTGAGGTTGTCGAGGCTGTTGTAGAAGCTTCCGAGAACAAGTCTGAGAACGCTCATTCTGCATCTGAAGCTGAGGAAATTCATACCGTTGAAGATATGAAGGCAGCCCGTACCCGTGCCGCCGTGACCGAGGCGCAGAACGCCGGTCTGGACGATCTGGCGGCAGCCTACGCGGCACGCCTGGGCATCACCTTGGACAGCGAAGAGGAGACCTTTGTCGAGGTTGCTTCCGATGAGGCGATCGCTGAGGAAACTGCTGCTGACAAGGCAACTACTGAGGCACCTGAGCCCGCTGAAGCTACTGAATCTGTTGAGGACACCGATGTGTCTGAGGTATCCGCAACTGTTGCTGAGACTGCTGAAGACTTCGAATCCGAGGAGACCGTTGACCTCACCGCAGGTGAAGAAGAAGTTGTAGAGCCTGCTACCGCTACTGAGGAAGAGCCGATTGAGGCTGTCGTTGAGGCGCCTGAGCTGCTGGCATCTGAACTTACTGAGGAAGAAAACGCGGTCTCTGATGAGACCGAGCTGCTCTCCGCCGTATCCGTTGAGGAGAAGCATGACGTGTCCGTCTCTGAAGCGCCCGCGGCTAAGGACTTCGACGCTGAAGAAGAGAACACCGCAGAGCTGATCTTTGACGCCTCCGCTGTTGCTGCCCCCGTAGTTGCTGCAGCTGCCGTTGCCTCTACCGCAAAGACCGAAAAGGCTGAAAAGGCTGAGGAGAAGACCGAAAAGGGTACCTCTCAGAGCGTCGCGCTGACCGCAGAGGGCATCGATAAGAAGGAAGCAGAGAAGCACGAGTCTGCTGCTCGTGATGACTCCGCTGAGGAGCCCGTTGCTGAGTTGAAGGAAACTGAGCAGAAGCTCAGCGAAGACGAAGCTGAACTGGTTGCCGAATCCATCATCCTGAGCGAGCCCGTTGAGGGCGCGGCAACCCTGCCCGCGCTCCCCGAGCAGCGTGCTCTCCACGGCCTTGCGGAGCTTATGCGCACCCGCGGTTCGGGCACCATGAGCCTGGAACTGCGCCAGGTTGATGAGGATATGCACTACCGTCTGCTGCACCGCGGCCGTGAGGTTGAAACCGGCATTGTCGTGCCCGGTGTTGACTGGTTTGCACCCGTTGCGGCACTGTACACCGAGGCTCAGCAGGTCGGCGCAACCTGGAACCGTGCGGCTGTCTCTTTGAAGCCGCGCCTGGGTGATGGCCTGGAGGTTCACGCATCGTACCTGGGTGCTGTGGATGGTCAGACTATTAGCGAGAGCTTCCTGCTGGAAGGTGCCGCTGTTGAGGCTAAGCCCGTTGCGACCGCTGAGGCCGCTGAGGCTACCTCGCAGGATGAGCCTCAGGAAGCTGCTGTTCAGAGTGTTGACCCGGTTGAGGCTGAACGTGAGGCTATCGAGCGTGAGCTGGAGGCTGAACTCGCTGAGAAGCAGGCTGCGAACGAGGCTGAGGCAGCTGCCGAAGCTGCTGAAGAGCCTGTAGTTGAGACTGCTGAAGAGGGTGCCTCCGCGGGTCTGCTGACTGCTGCAGGTCTTGCCGCTGCCGGTACTGCTGTGGCTGGTTCTGCCGCTTCTGCGCAGGAGAAGGAAGACGTAGAGGAGGCTGTTGAAGCTTCTGCCCAGCCTGCCGCCCAGCCTGCCCAGGCTGAGTTTGCGCCGGTTGAAGCTGAGTTCGAGCACGATTACGAGAACGACCCGGTCTTCGGTGCGGCTACCGTAGAGCCCGAAACCGAGCATGCCGAAGAATCTGCCGCTGAGGTAGTCGAGGCATCTGCCGAGGACTCTGTAGAGCCCGGCGAAGACATGGAAGCCGCCCTGGCCACCATTGTCGCCAACGCTCAGAAGAAGCTGGACGCTGAGGAAGCAACAGCCCCCGCAGTTGCTGAGGAAGCACCCGCTGAGGAAGTTTCGGCTGAGGAAGTTTTGGCTGCCGAGGAGCAGAAGGCTGCCGCTCCCGTGGTTGCTGAGTCCTTCACCCTGGACCGCACCCAGCCCGTTGAAGAAGCTGCAGATGAGCCGATCGCAGAGAGCTCCGAAGAGCCCGCCCTGCCCGCGTTCTTGGATGACTCTGAACTGCTGCCCGAGAAGGAAACCTCCGCTGCTTCCGCTGAAGCGCCCGCCGAGGAACCTGCCCTCGTAGACGTTGAGCCTGCCGCTGAGAGCGCGTCTGTGGCTCCCGGCCTGGCTGGTGCTCTTGCCGCAGCTGCCGCAGTGGGCACTGCCGGCGCCGCTACGAAGGCTACCGAGGCAAAGGCATCTGAGGCGAAGGCTACCGGCGCTCAGGAAGAGCCCGCTGAGAAGGCCGCTGAGCTCAAGACCGTTGAGGTGGCCCCCGCGGCTAAGATTGCTGAGGCTCCCGTAGCGGTTGCACCCGCCTCCGAGGCTACCGCTCAGACTGCCCCGGCAGCACCGGCAGCAGAGGTAGCAGAGGCGGCACCCGCCTCCGAGGCGACCACCCCGGTTGCCCTGCCGGAGAGCACCCCGGCAGGTATCTCCTCCAGCATCTCGGCATCCGCGCTGAGCGAGCTCAACCAGCTACCCACCATCGTGGCTGAGCCGGACACCCCCTCCGCCGCGGTGCAGAGCCCGCTGGTTCCCTCGGAGACTCAGCTGGCAGCCGGCAACCTGGTTCTGACCGAGGCTCAGGTCGCTCAGCGTCTGGCGCCGGTTGTCGAGCACCTCTTCGGCGAGAACGGCACCGCAAAGGATGCCACCACCGTGCTGATTCGTGTACGTGCCCTCGGCTCCTACTACGACGCCCTGACCCACGTGCGCCGCAACGGCTTCTGGGAGCAGGTCCGTACCTTCGAGCTGATTCCCGAAACCCTGCTGGACATTCCGGCGCTGAAGACCGACTCGTACAGCGAGGGTGAGGGCTCGCCGCTGGCTATGAGCCTGACCTTCACCCCGGGCGTGCCGGTTCAGGCGGCATTCGATTATGCGAATGAGCAGGCGTTTGTCACCTACCCGCGTCCGCTGGATGCTGAGCGTTATGTTGAGGAGCTGCGCATGTTCCCGCGTCTGGGTTCGAAGATCCCGGCTCATATGACGAGCGCGCTTTCGCACTGGAACCTCTAAAACCTTGTAAGGTGCGCCGCGCCGGCTCCCCGTGTGGGGGTCGGCGCGGCGCGCTATGTTTGTCATTTTTTCGATGAGGAAGATTGTTATGACTGATACCCCTAATACTCCTGAGGCTTCTGCGGCGCAGAACGTTCAGGACACCGCCGCCCGCGCGGCTGAAGCCTTCGGCACCCTGGTGGAAACCATGGCGCTGTTGCGCGCACCGGGCGGTTGCCCGTGGGATGCTGAGCAGACTCACGCCTCCCTAATCCGCTACCTGGTGGAGGAAGCCTACGAGGTTGTCGAGGCGGTAGAAACCGGCGGCGAGCCGAATATGCCGCTGCTGCGTGAGGAGCTGGGCGACGTGCTGCTACAGGTGGTGTTCCACTCTGATATTGCTGCGGCAAACCCGCAGGGCTTCGACATCGTGCAGGTGGTTGAGGGCCTTGTGCAGAAGCTTCGTTCGCGCCACCCCGATGTGTTTGCGGCTGAGTCTGAGGGCTCTTCGGAGGCGCCTCGCACCGCGGCTGAGCAGCAGGCGGCGTGGGATGCGTTGAAGAAGAAGGAGAAGAGCGACCGTGGCGCGCTGGATGGTATTCCACCGCATCTGCCGGCGCTCGCTATGGCTGAGAAGACTGCTGTGAAGGCACGTAAGGCGGGTATTATTCTGCCGCCGGAGCCCACGAGCATGGAGGACGACCTGCGCTATATGCACACTGAAGAGGAATTCGGCGAGCTGCTCTTTGCGTTGGTGAGCCGCGCACAGCGTAATGGTTTGGATCCGGAGCGTGCCCTGCGTTCGTACACTCGTCGCTATATTGCTCAGCATACGCATGATGAGCCGAGCTATTAGAAACGCTGGTTGAGTTCTTCTGTGAGACGCTTTGAAATCTGTTCTCTGAGGGAATGAAAGGTTTCAAAGCGCCTTCTGTTTGTTTGGGGTTGTGTTGGGCAACCGTGAGGATGCTCGTGGCACATGCCCCGGCATTTGGGCTCATGTTGTGCTTTGGTCGAGTACCCACACCCTCACAATGTGGGGGAGTGTGGGTCTTGTTCCGCTTTGTAGCGCCTGACTAAGGGTTATCTAGACCTTCATTAAGGCAATAAAAAAGCGGTGGCAACTAGTGTGTTTGTGTGGGAGTTTTGCTAGAATTTAGGGGACGCGACTTGTCCACTACCGGGTGAGCCGTTCACATCCTTGACATCTCATAAGGAGAACAATTCATGGCTGTTATTACCGCAGTTCACGCACGCCAGATCCTGGATTCCCGTGGCAACCCGACCGTTGAGGTTGAGGTTCTGCTCGAAGACGGTGCTTTCGCACGCGCAGCTGTGCCCTCGGGCGCATCCACCGGTGAGTGGGAAGCTGTTGAGCGCCGCGATGGCGACAAGTCCGTATACCTGGGCAAGGGTGTTCTGGGCGCAGTGAAGTCTGTTATCGAAGAAATCGCTGAAGAGGTCATCGGCATTGAGGCTTCCGACCAGCGCGCTGTTGACGCAGCCATGATTGCTCTGGATGCAACCAACAACAAGGGCAAGCTGGGCGCAAACGCAATCCTGGGTGTCTCCCTGGCTGTTGCTAAGGCAGCTGCTGAGTCCGCTGACCTGCCCCTGTACAAGTACCTCGGCGGCCCGAACGCTCACGTTCTGCCCGTCCCCATGATGAACATCCTCAACGGTGGTTCTCACGCAGACTCCAACGTTGACATCCAGGAGTTCATGATTGCTCCCATCGGCTTCGACAACTACTCTGACGCTCTGCGCGCAGGTGTTGAGGTTTACCACTCCCTGAAGTCCGTGCTGCACGACCGCGGCCTGGCAACCGGCCTGGGCGACGAGGGTGGTTTCGCACCCAACCTGGAGTCCAACGCAGCTGCACTGGACCTGATCGTTGAGGCAATCGAGAAGGCTGGCTACAAGCCGGGCGAGCAGGTTGCACTGGCACTGGACGTTGCATCCTCCGAGTTCTACAACGACGGCGCATACGAGTTCGAGGGCCAGAAGAAGTCCGCAGCTGAGATGAGCGCATACTACGCTGACCTCGTTGCAAAGTACCCCCTGGTTTCCATTGAGGATCCCCTGGATGAGAACGACTGGGAGGGCTACAAGACCCTGACCGAGCAGATCGGTGACAAGGTCCAGATCGTCGGTGACGACCTGTTCGTGACCAACCCCGAGCGTCTGGCTCGCGGTATCGAAGAGGGCGCAGCTAACGCTCTGCTCGTGAAGGTGAACCAGATTGGTTCGCTGACCGAGACCCTGGATGCAATGGAGCTGGCACAGCGCCACGAGTACCGTTGCATGGTTTCTCACCGTTCCGGTGAGACCGAGGACGTCACCATCGCTGACCTGGCTGTTGCAACCAACGCTGGCCAGATCAAGACCGGTGCTCCCGCACGTTCCGAGCGCGTTGCTAAGTACAACCAGCTGCTGCGCATCGAGGAAGAGCTGGGCGACGCAGCTGTTTACGCTGGCAAGTCCGCATTCCCCCGTTTCAAGGCATAATGACGCTTGAAAGCTTATAAGGGGATGCTCTGCTGAACTTCCCTGAACAGGCCGGGTCGATCCCAATACATCGTGAGGTAATTCATCACGTTATGTATTGTGGGTCGGCCCGGTTTTTCCTTGTCAGAGGCATATAATATTGGGTATATACTCACTCACGCTTCATACTTTCAACTGGTTTAATGCGTCAATTGACGGCTTAAGCCTATGAGCTAACTGGTGCTCTCTGCTCGGCTAATCGGGTCGTACCTGACTATCTCGTGATGTGATTCATGACTGGTAGTTGCGGTGCGGCCTTATTTTTTATGCCTTGATAGGACACCCAGATCTTTCCACTCAATTTCTTAAAGGACTGTCATGACTGTATGTTTTATGATCCTCGCCCATTCGCGACCTCAGCAATTTCTTGAACTCACCCGAATCATTAAAAACTCGGGTGGAGAAACAGTCGCTTTTATTGATAAAAAAGCTAATTTGCAGGAATTTGAAACTGCTGATGCTCATTTTGTAAGCCGCCGGTTTAACGTTAACTGGGGAGGTTATTCCCTGACACGTGCTATGCAGGTTCTGCTGCGTGAGGCTCTGCAAACCTACCCCGACGCTCATCACTATATTTTCTTGTCTGGCCAAGATTATCCGGCTCGTCCGCTCACTGAATACATTGAGTACCTAGGCCGAGAAGAGAACCGTGACCGATGCTGGATGAACTTCTACGCAATGGCACCTGGTACGCAGTTCTATACTGTTTTGAAGTACCCGCGTTCCTATGACTTGAAGGCGCGTTTGGGCAATAAGGTGTACGCCCTGGTTCAGAAACTTTGGGACGTATACTACTCTCGTCGGCCTCGCATGAAGTATCCGGTGCAGTTTTACCGTGGCTCTTCTTCTTGGGTTGTTTCTCGTGAAGGAGCGCTGGCAATGGTGAAATTCCTTGATTCCAATCAGGGCAAGGCTATGCAAAAGTTCTTGCGGAAAACCCACGTTTCTGATGAGATTTGGGGTGCCACTGCTCTCCTGAATTCTTCTGCGAAGGAACATGCTACCAACTGGGATACCGATGGTCAGCTTGTTCCTGGAACTATGAAGGAAGAGAACAAGGTTTACCACCATTACATTGATTGGGATCCTGAACGCGAGAACCCTGCTCTTCTACATAGCGGTGACCTTGAGAAGATTGATGCGTCAGGCAAGTGGTTCATCCGAAAAGTTGATGCTGAAAAATCGCAGGATTTGCTCGATATTCTGCGTCAACGACAGATTCTATAATCCTCAGATTCTGCCTCACCCGTGAAGAAAAGTGGTGCTACAAACCCGGTAGAATATAAAGGAAGCGCTTAGCGGTACAGAATGGAACGAGGGATAGAGCAATGAGCCAGCGAGCAAACCAGCAGACCCGGTCGCACTCTACGAGTTCCACTGCACCCGCTCAGGGCGCTACCGCCTCCGATGCGCCGCGTGGCGCCGCTAAGGAAGCCCGCACCTCCCTGATGAAAAAGGCTAGTGCCCTTTTCTTCGGCGTGGGTTTGAGCGAGCGTCACCCTGAGCGTGAACGTCAGGCGCAGGCTCGCCGTGAGGAACGTGCCCGCCGCCGCGCCGCAGCCCAACAGGGCCGTGAAGAAGACGGATACGATGCCCCCGTGGCGGCTCATATGTTCTCCGGTCGTAGCTTCCTGACCGCTGTTGTGGTGGGCGTGATTGCGCTCGGTACCGCATACCCGGTGGTCACCTACATTGACCAGGACCGGGAAATCAAGCAGATCAACACGCACATTTCCCAGCTGCAACAGGAGAACGCCCAGCTGAAGGCGGAGCAGACCTGGTGGAACGACGACAACTACGTTCGTCAGCAGGCACGTAGCCGCCTCTACTATGTGAACCCCGGCGACACCCCCTACGTGGTCACCGGCATTACCGAGGACTCCACGAAGGCGGACGGTACTTCTGCGAACGCGAAGAACGCCCCCGAGGAAGCCTGGACCACGAAGGTTTGGAATTCTCTCGAGAAGAACTAGCCCCAGCCACCGGCAGGAACCCCCGCCCTGGCAAGCACCCGGCATAAGCGGACGAGGTGACCCCTCGTACCAGAAACTTAGGATTATGAGCACCGAAAACACCATTGAAGAGCTGAAGGCACGCACCCCCGGCGGCTTCGGCGTAACTGTTGAAACCCTGACCCCCACCGAGCAGGACATCCGTGTTCTCTCCGCGCAGCTGGGCCGTAAGGTCCGCGACGTGATTGAGATTCCGGCACGCTGCGTGTGCGGTAACCCGCTCGTGGCTGCTACCGCGCCGCGCCTGAGCAACGGCACCCCCTTCCCGACCGTTTTCTACCTGGCGCATCCGGTGATTACCGCTGCGGCTTCCCGCCTGGAGGCGGGCGGCCTGATGTACGAGATGACCGACTCGCTGGCTGAGGACGCGGACCTGGCGGCACAGTACGCTGCCGCACACGAGAACTACCTGGCTGAGCGTGAGCGCATCCGCCTGATCAGCGGCACTGAAGAGGTCCCGGAGATTGACGGCATCTCTGCCGGCGGCATGCCGACCCGTGTGAAGTGCCTGCACGCCGTTATCGGCCACACCCTGTCGGTGGGGCGCGGCGTGAACCCGATGGGTGACCGCGGCCTGGACGCTATCGCCGAGTGGTGGACCCCCGAGGTCTGCTCCTGCGACCCCGCGTGGCGTGAAGAAGCCTAAATATTGATTCTGGTGCGCCCGCATCGTCGTAAGGGACGGTGCGGGCGCATAATAGATAGAAGAAAGAGCGCCGAAAAGCGAAAAGTTTTCGCATGCGGCGCTCGCTGTGCCTTTGGCACTGATTGGTATTGAAGACCTGAAAGGAACCCACCGTGCGCGTTGGTGCGATTGACTGCGGTACGAACTCTATTCGCCTGCTGATTGCTGATTCCACTACTGAGGTGGTGGACGGGGTCGAGAAGACCGTCCTGAAGGACGTTGTGCGTGAGATGCGCATTGTGCGTCTGGGTCAGGGTGTGGACGCGACCGGCTGGCTGGCGCAGGAGGCGCTGGACCGTACTTTCGCTGCGGCTCGTGAGTATGCGCAGCTGCTGAAGGAGCACGGCGCGGATTCGGTGCGTTTCGTGGCGACCAGTGCGACCCGCGATGCGGGTAACCGCCAGGTATTCGTGGACGGTATCCGCGAGATTCTGGGCATTGAGCCCGAGGTCATCAGCGGTGATGAGGAAGCTGCGCTGTCATTCGCAGGCGCGGTGCGCGCTGTCGGTTACGGCGATGGCGACACCCTGGTGTTCGACCTGGGCGGTGGCTCGACCGAATTCGTGCTCGGTGACGAGTCGGGCGTGAAGGCTTCGCGCAGCGTCAATATCGGTTGTGTGCGTCTGACTGAGCGTCACATGATGAGCGCTCCGTCGACTGAGTCGCAGATTGCCCGCGTTGAGGCTGATACTGATGAGGCTCTCGAGGTGGCGCGTAAGACTGTGCCCCTGCAGGATGCACGCCGCGTGGTGGCTGTGGCTGGTACCGCAACCACTGTAGCTGCCGCTGCCCTGGGCCTGGACCGCTACGATTCTGAGGCTATTAACGCTCAGAGCTTCTCCGTGGAGACCGTTCAGAAGACTGCCCGCTGGTTGGCTTCGCTGAGCCGTACCGAGCGCGAGGAACTCGGATACATGCACCCGGGCCGGGTGGATGTGATTGGTGCCGGTGCGACGATTTACGCCCGCATCCTGACCCGTCTGAATGAGATGACTGACGGTGCCGTTGATTCGGTGACCGTCAGCGAGCACGACATTCTGGACGGTATCGCTCTGTCCCAGCTGTAGGCTTGAGCGCTCGCGCCGTGAACCGATGGTGGTTCACGGCGCGGCTCAGCTTGAGGAGTTTTAATGGTTCGTTCTGAGCATCTTCGTTCTGAGCATCGGCGAGGTACGCCCCTGACTGGCTGGTCTTTTGTGCCGTCTTTTGCCTCTGCGTCTCGTGTATGTGGTGTGCGCGCCTCGGTTTTTGCTGATCGAGGTGCCTCTCGCCGCGCCCGCAAGGTTGCTGCTTTGGGTGCCAGCGCCGCGTTGACTCTTCTGCCGTTGTGGACCCCGCTGGCGCCTGCTGCGTGGGCGACTGACCCGACGCCTTCAGCTTCTGCGTCCCCGAGCCCGAAGAGGGAGGTGACGGCGACTCCTTCGCCGTCGGGTACTGCGGTGCCGAAGACCTCGGCAACTCCAAGTCAGGGTGCGGATACGGCAAATGGCGACGATGTACGTCACCGCGAGTACTGGCTGAAGGAGTACGGTATTACGTCGCTGTGGTCGCAGGCTACGGGTAAGGGCGTGACGGTTGCCGTAATTGATACGGGCGTGGATGGTACCCACCCGGATCTTGAGGGTAACGTGCTGCGTGGTACCGATGTCTCGGGCGTGGGTAGCGAGGACGGCTGGAAGGGCCTGGGTGCTGAGCCGATGCACGGCACGGAGGTTGCTTCTCTGATTGCCGGTCACGGTCACGATACGCAGGGTTACTCTGCGATTGCGGGTCAGCCGGGTAAACCGACCGGCATGATTGGTGTGGCTCCCGAGGTGAAGATTCTGCCGATTTCGCTGAATATGGGTACGACCGGCGGCAAGAGCATTGATGAGCAGATTCCTGCGGCGGTGCGCTACGCGGTCGACCACGGGGCTCAGATTATTAACATGTCGATTGGTTCGAATAAGACGAGCTGGCCGCAGAGCTGGGATGAGGCGTTTGCCTACGCTGAGCAGAAGGGCGTGCTGATTGTTGCGGCTGCGGGTAACCGTGGTAGCGGCTTGACTCAGGTTGGTGCTCCGGCGACGATTCCTGGCGTGTTGACGGTGGGTGGTATTGACCGGAATAAGCAGGTTTCTGAGGGCTCGTCGACTCAGGGCATTTCGATTGCTGTGGTTGCTCCGAGTACGGATATGATTGCGGCGGCTCCCGGTAATGGGTACATGCTGTGGTCGGGTTCTTCGGCGGCAGCCCCTCTGGTGACGGGCGTTGCGGCGTTGTTGAAGCAGAAGTATCCGCAGGAGTCGGCGGCTCAGCTGGCTCAGCGTTTGATTGCTTCGGCTGATGATGCTGGTGCGACGGGCCGTGACCCGTTGTACGGCTACGGTGTGTTTAACCCGCAGGATGCGATGGCTTTGCCTGCGCCTAAGGTGACGGCGAATCCGCTGGGTTCGATTTCTGAGTGGATTGCGGTGCATCGTAAGCAGCAGGTGAGTGAGCCGACTCCGAGTGATGCTGCTCCGGTGCATGAGGAGGGTGAGAGCATTGTGAAGGCGGCTGCGCCGGATGCGCGTCGCCCTCCGGAGGATCGTGGCTGGTTGCCGCCGGTGATTTTGGCGGCTTTGACGCTGTGGCTGACGATTATTACGGCTGGTTCGGTGCATCGTTTGCACAGGCTGCATGTAAGTGCGGGTGAGGCTGCGCGGATGGCTCGTGCGGCGGCGCATCATCCGGGTTCTCATCAGGGTTCACGTCGGGGCGCTCGCCGGACCTCTCGTTAGCATCGTTTGATTGCGTTTTTCTGTTCGCCCGGGGCTGACTTTTGAGTTAGTCCCGGGCTTTGTGATGCGGGGGCTGGCTTTCGACGGGGGAACACCCCAATAAACGAAAATATCGAACATACCGCGCAAAAAACGGAAAGAGTGATTTAGACCGTAATCCACATCACGAGATGAACCCTGTTCATATCTTCAAAACTTTTAACTTAGGGTCAGCTCAAAGGGGCCATAAGTGCGAAATCACCTAAACAAAGGCGTAAAATAAAAGACAACAGGTATGTGATAGACAGGCTCGTGCTGCTAGCCACTTCGCGTTGCGCAAGGACTTCCAGAGCGAGCCGCTTTGTTCGTCAGGGGAGCTTTCGGAACGAGCCGAAAGTTGCACATATCAACCTACCGGGGCTACCGAACCTCGGTACCTAAAGACTAGGAAGTAACAAAATGGCATTCACTAAGGTGGCACAGGACCGTCCTCGCGTCCTGATCGTCGGTGGCGGCTACGTCGGCTTCACCGTTGCTAAGAAGATTCAGAAGGCTATCAAGGAGACCGGTGGCGTCGTCACCATCGTTGAGCCGAACCCCTACATGACTTACCAGCCCTTCCTCCCTGAGGTTGCAGCAGGTTCCATGGAAGGCCGTAACGCAACTGTGCCGCTGCGCCAGCACCTGCGCGACACCGAGCTGATTCCCGGCCGCGTTGTCTCCATCGACCACGCAAACCGCACCGCTGTTGTTGAGCCCACCGACAACGGTGAGCCCTTCGAGCTGAAGTACGACGAGATTGTTCTCGGCGCAGGCGCTGTGACCCGTGCATTCCCGATTCCGGGTCTGGCAGAGGTTGCTATCGGTCTGAAGACCATTGAAGAGGCAGTCTCTGTTCGTAACTGGGTTCTGGACCGCATCGAGGTTGCATCCATGCTGTCCGACGCTGAAGCTCGCCGCCGCGCCCTGACCTTCGTTGTTGTTGGTGGTGGCTTCGCTGGCGTTGAGACTATCTCCGAGCTCGAGGACATGGCACGCGTTGCTGTGGAGCGCAACGAGCGTCTCTCCGTTTCTGACCTGCACTTCGTCATGGTTGAGGCTGCACCGCGCATCATGCCCGAGGTTCCCGCAGACCGTGCCGAGAAGGTCGTTGCAGAGCTGCGTGCACGCGGCATCGAGATCCTGCTGAATACCTCCCTCTCCGACGCAACCGACGGCAACCTGCAGCTGATCAACATGGCTGACAAGTCCCCCGCAGGCGAGATTAAGACCGATACCCTCATCTGGACCGCAGGTGTGGCAGCATCCCCGATGCTGAAGAACACCGACTTCCCGATCGACGAGCGTGGCCGCGTTCGCGTGGGCGCAGACCTTCGCGTCACCGGTGACGACGGTGTGGTCGAGGGTGCTTGGGCTGCAGGCGACAACGCTGCTGTTCCGGACCTTTCCGGTGGCGGCGTGGGCGGCTTCTGCGTTCCCAACGCTCAGCACGCTTCCCGCCAGGCTGTTGTTCTGGCTAAGAACCTGCTGGCTGCTCGCCGCGGCGAGCCTCTGACCGACTACTACCACGAGACCATTGGTGTTGTGGCAGGTCTGGGCCTGTGGAAGGGCGTTGCAAACTTCAAGGGCAAGACCATTGGCGGTCCGCTGGCATGGATCATGCACCGCGGCTACCACGGCTCTGCAATCCCCACCACCGAGCGTACCGTTCGCGTTATGACCACCTGGGCTCTGAACCAGATCTTCGGCCGCGACACCTCCTCGATTCGCCACCAGCGCTCCCCGCGCCTGGCATTCCAGGAAGCAACCGGTACTGCACCGGCACGCCAGAAGGCAAAGCTCTAAAATAGCCTGACTTAGGGGTATGCCCCTGAGATAGCGCATTTGAGATAAAGCAATGGGCGGTGTGGAAGACCTTAGTCTTCTGCACCGCCTATTCTGCGCCTGGGTGCTTGCGAGCTGTCTAGCTTAGCCGCCCACCGGTGCTTTTGCATGATGCTTGCTGAGGCAGGGTGCGGGGAACTGCTTGAAATGTGTTTCCGCTTAGGTTCGAGTGCGTTTTCGTGGAATAATAATTACTTGTGTCCCGGACTGTTCGGGATACGCCCTCATAGTCCAATTGGCAGAGACAGAGGACTTAAAATCCTTGTGTTCTGGGTTCGAGTCCCAGTGGGGGCACAGCATAGACGCGCGTAGATGTGCGGTATAGATGGGCGGCGGCTCTTCCCGTGGGGGAGGGGCCGCCGCTTGCGTATCTGAAGGTTTACATATCTGGGGTTTTGTGGGGGTGAAAAGGCGATGCCCCCGACCCATACTATCGGGGGCATCGTGGAGTGGCGGTGCGGGCTATGGCATTCCGCGCACTCTCTTCACCGCGGATAGAAGAGCTCGTCCTCTGCCGGAATCAGGACGGCTGGCGGTGAAGTCTGGTGAACCTGCAGGTGATTGCCTGCCTCGGTCATGTGTGGAGGCAGGAGGCGGTTCAAAGCTTACTTGCGGCGCGCGGTCACGAGCGCGTCGATGGAGAACTTGCCTGCGCCGCTGTATTTCGTGGTGTTGTTCATGCCTTCAAGCTTGACAAGTAAAGTTTTACACTTCAAGTAAGTCTAGTTTGTGGAGAAAAAGAGTGCAAAACAGGGGGTTTAGATGACGTTTTGTGACGGGGCTCCACGCCCTAAAACACCCGCGAACCGTCTTCCGGAGCTCAAAAAACGTGAGACCCTATAAAGAGACACAGCCACAGACGCACCCCTGCCTGAACGGGGGAGCAGAGTCAGAAAGGCACAGCATGCAGACTAAACCCTCCATCATTGCCGTCGATATGGACGGCACCTTCCTCACCGACTCCAAAACCTTCGACACCGAACGGTTCGCGCGCATCCTGCCCCGCCTGCAGGCGCATGGAATCCACTTCGTCGTGGCGAGCGGAAATACCCATGCCAAGCTACAGGACTATATGCGCGGTTTCGAGGACCAGGGCCTCACCTACATTGCTGAGAACGGCGCGTACCTCGCCGATGACAGCGGTCAGCTTGCCGTGCATCCCTTTGAGGAAGAGGATATCCCGCGCATTATTGAGGTAGTGCAGGGGCTGGACCAGATCGGTCTGCTGGTGTGCACCACCGAGGGTATTTACCTGCCCAAGGATCGTTGCGATCAGATTGTGCACATGATTCGCGGCTATTTTGAAGACACCGGTCAGGAACTCCCCGAGACCCTCACCCTGGAGGATTTTGCGGCGTTCTTCTTCCCTGGCTCGGTCATGATTGACTCCATTGAGGATTTTGAGGGCGTCCCCATCAAGTTCCCGCTGCTGACCCCTCCGAAGCAGACCCAGCAACTGAGCGTCTACTTGCGTGAGGTTCTTCCGCAGACCGTTACCCCGATGGTCAGCGGCTTTGGCGCCATCGACTTGGTGCGCACCGGCGTCAACAAGGCAACCGGTCTGAAGGACCTGTGTGAGCGCCTGAACGCCGACCCGGAGGGTATTCTCGCTTTCGGTGACGGTGAGAATGACATGGAGATGCTCCGCTATGCGGGCTGGGGTGTTGCTATGTCTAACGCCCCGGAGGTTGTGCGGAATGCTGCTGACGAGGTGATCGGCTCGAACGAGGAGCAAGCAGTTCTGGATTATCTGGAGCAGCTCCTGGATCGTTTGGAAGCTTCGCAATAGAGACTTCACGAAGAGGCACACAGAAGCGTTTGCGTGCGGGGCGGTGTGGACTTGGGTGAACCTCAGGTAAACACCGCCCTGAAATATTCTGGCAAGGTCGCCAGATGCGCTTGCTGGTAACGAACAGCGCCCGTGAGCGCAGAATCTATCCGATAGAATTAACAAGAATTAGTTTTGTCCCCGTATGAAGGAGAGAATGATGGCGGGAAATCCGCTTCTGAATTCAATGACGAAGAATGCCACTCAGGGTGACTCTCGTTTCGGTCGCTTTGGTGCGCAGTCTCAGCAGAACAACCAGCAGGCGTACGGTCAGCAGCAGGGCTACGGCCAGCAGACTTACGGTCAGTACGGTCAGCAGTCCTACGGCCAGTACGGCCAGCAGGGCTACGGTCAGAACGCATACGGTCAGCCCCAGTACGGTCAGCAGCCCTATGGTCAGCAGTACGGCCAGCCCCAGTATGACCAGCAGGCACAGTACGGCCAGCCGTACGGTGAGGCTGACTACGGCGTAGCGGCTCCCACCTACTCGGAGCCCATTTCCGCAGGTGAGCGTCTGACCATGAACGATGTCATGGTCAAGACCGGTATCAACCTGGGTCTGGTCGCTGTCGGTGCCGCCGTTGCATGGCATGCACCGGTGCTGCTGCTCCTGGGCATGGTTGGCGGCCTGGTGCTGGGTCTGGTGAACTCCTTCAAGAAGAAGGTTTCCCCGGTCCTGGTCATGACCTACGCGCTCATGGAAGGCCTGCTGCTCGGCGGCCTGTCCGCAGTTGTGGATATGCGCTACCCCGGCGTGGCAATTCAGGCGGTTCTGGCAACCCTCGTGGTTGCAGGTACCACCCTGGCTCTGTTTGCGAACGGTAAGTTGCGCGCAACCCCCAAGCTGAATAAGATTTTCATGATTGGTGCGCTCAGCTACCTGGGTTACGGCCTGGTGTCCATGCTGACCGCGGGTATCTTCGGTTCCTCGCTGAACAGCTTCTCTATTGGTGGTATTCCGCTGGGCCTGGTGGTTGGTCTGTTCGCTGTTGCGCTGGCAACCTACTCGCTGCTGCTGGACTTCACCACCACCTCCGAGGCTGTGGAGGCTGGCCTGCCCGAGCGTGAGTCCTGGCGTCTTGCATTCGGCCTGACCGCTTCTCTGGTCTGGCTGTACGTTGAGATCCTGCGTGTTCTCATGTACCTGGCAAGCATCTTTAGCAACGACTAAAGCTCGTTATGAGGCGGCGGTACCGTGATGGTGCCGCCGCCTTTGCCGCTTTACTTCCCCGATGTATCGAGGCGCAGGGGAGGGGCGCAACAACATCACCACATACCGCCTTCCGCTGGGGCAGCCGAAGCTGCCCCGCGCGGGCGCGACACCGATAACGATTTGGAGACACCGTGAAAATTACACCTATTGCAGAAGAACATGTAGCCGAGGAGAAGCGCGGCTACCGGGTGCCTTTTGCTATGGAAGTTGCTGGTGCTTGGGCGTGGCGCATCATTATGATTGCCGGTGCCGGTTGGATCCTTTGGAAGGGCCTGGGGCACGTCTCCCTGCTGGTTATTTCTCTTCTGGTGGCTCTGCTGCTGGCGGCTCTGCTGAGCCCCGCCGTGATGCTTCTGCGTAAGAAGGGCGTTCGTGCCGGTGGCGCGGCGGCTATTGCCGAAATCGGTATGATTCTGGTGCTCGCCGGTATTATTTCGCTGACCGGTCAGCAGATTCTGCGCGGTTTTGTGTCCATGGCGGATAAGGCGATGCAGGGCTACCAGCAGCTGATTGGTTGGCTGAAGGACCTCGGTTACGAGTTCGGTGCAGACCAGCTGAACCAGCTGCTGGAACAGATGGAGAGTGCTGCAACCAATAACCCCAGCTCCGTGCTGCACGGTGTGTCTCGGGTGGGTTCGACTGCGGCTGAGGTTGCAACCGGCACCCTGTTGACCCTGTTTACCCTGGTCTTCTTCCTGATGGAGGGCGAGCGTATCTGGCTGTTCGTCACCCGCCTCTTCCCGAAGGATGCGCGTGCCGCCGTCAACGGTGCGGGTCGTGCGGGTTGGAAGTCCCTGGGCGCGTACGTGCGCGTTCAGATTCTGGTGGCGGCTATTGACGCTATCGGCATTGGCATTGGTGCCGCAATTCTGGGCGTGCCGCTGGCTATCCCGCTGGGTGTGCTGGTCTTCCTCGGCTCCTTCGTTCCGGTGATTGGTGCTCTCATTTCCGGTGCTGTGGCTGTGCTGCTGGCGCTGGTTGCTCTGGGCCCGGTGCAGGCGCTGATTATGCTCGGTATTGTTCTGCTGGTTCAGCAGCTCGAATCCCACATTCTGCAGCCGCTCATTATGGGTAAGGCTGTCTCCCTGCACCCGCTGGCGGTTATTTTCTCGGTGGCTGGTGGATCCATGATTTTTGGTGCGGTGGGTGCTCTGTTCGCTGTGCCGACTCTGGCTGTGGTCAACGCGGTGGTGCGTTACCTGGCGAACCGTGACTGGGAGAAGGAAGCACCTCGTGAGGAGGAGTTCCTCTTCCCGCACGAGGTGGCTCGCCGCGAGCAGGCTGAGGAGAAGGCCCAGGAACGGCAGGAGAGCGTCAAGAATCTGGCCTCCCGGGTGCCGAGCCGTCAGAAGGCTGAGGAGCCTGAGAACCAGGCTTCCGAGGCTTCGGACTCCTCCGAAGACTAGGGGCCTGCATCGAGCGGGAGGTTTTGGCGTAGGGCACCCCGCCACCCTCGATAACGCACCGCTAACTCGTCCCGGCGATACCGCCGGCCGCGATGCCGTCTACGGCGGTGTCTCGCCAGGGGGCTACTTGCGACCGGGTAGCCCCCTTCGCTGTACCCATCCTCTAAAATGGGATGAGCAATACATCACCATCCCGCGCCCGCGGGACAACGCACCGTCAGAATGGAAACCTCGTGAGCGTAGATCTCGACTCCCTGCCCGTGACCCTCACCGACATTGAACGTGCCGCAGAGCTGCTCGAAGGCGTTATTGAACGCACCCCCGTCGCTCATTCGCGTGCGCTGAGCCAGCGCCTCGGTTCAGAGGTTTTCTTCAAGTGCGAGAACCTGCAGCGTGCCGGTTCCTTCAAGGTGCGCGGTGCGTACGTGCGTATGGCGAAGCTTTCTGAGGAGGAGAAGAAGCGCGGCGTTGTGGCTGCGAGCGCGGGTAACCACGCTCAGGGTGTGGCTCTGGCTGCTGACCGTCTGGGCATTAAGGCCCGTATTTACATGCCGCTGGGTGCGGCGCTGCCGAAGATTACCGCGACCCGCGATCACGGCGCTGAGGTTGAGCTGCACGGCGTGACCGTGGATGAGGCTCTGGCGGAGGCGAAGCGCTACGCCGAAGAGACCGGCGCGGTGTTCGTGCACCCCTTCGACAATGAAGACATTATTGCCGGCCAGGGCACTATCGGTCTGGAAATCCTGGAGCAGGTTCCGGACGTTGACACCGTGATTGTGGGTGTTGGCGGCGGCGGTCTGCTTGCTGGTCTGTCCGCTGCTATCCGCGCGAAGGAGCAGAAGCTCGGTAAGAAGATCAAGATTATTGGTGTTCAGGCGGAGCACGCGGCGGCGTACCCGCTGTCGCTGGCTGCGGATGCTCTGGTGCCGCTAAAGAAGGTTTCCACCATCGCTGATGGTATTGCGGTGGGTCGCCCCGGCCAGATGCCTTTCTCCATCATTAAGGAGCTGGTAGACGATGTGGCGACCGTGAGTGAAGACGATATCGCTCGCGCCCTGATCTTCCTGATGGAACGTAACAAGCTTGTGGTGGAGCCTGCCGGTTCGGTGCCCGTGGCTGCGCTGATGAACGGCAAGCTGAAGGAAGAGTACGGCGACCTGGGTACGGTCGTGTGTGTGCTCTCCGGCGGCAATATTGACCCGATGCTGATGCTGAAGGTGATTCAGCGCGGTCTGTCTGCGGCTGGCCGCTACATGACCGTGAAGATGATGCTGTCTGACCGTCCGGGTGAGCTGGCGACCATTTCCCGCATTATTTCTGAGAATGATGCGAACGTGACCGGTGTGGATCACACCCGTGTGGGTGGTTCGCTGTCCATGGGTGATGTGTCGATTACCATCGACATGGAAACCAAGGGCGTGGAGCATTGCCGCCAGGTGATTTCTGTCCTGGAGGATGAGGGTTTCAAGCCCATCATCGTCTACTAAGCCGATATATTTATTAGCCGACGAGCTGTAATAGGTGCGCCTGCGACGTATAGGCAGAACGCGAGAATAGACAAAAACAGTGCGGGGTGCTGACCGTTGATGGTCAGCACCCCGCACTGTTTGTTTTATATCTAGCGCTGTCTCTTAGCTCTAATCTCTTAGCCCTGGTAGGGGGTTGCGGAGATAATCTTGGCGCTCAATTCCTTACCGTTCGGAGCGGTGTAGGTGACCTCGTCGCCCTGCTTAGCGCCCATGATTGCGGCACCCAGCGGCGACTTCTCGGAGAAGACCTTCAGGTCGCTACCTGCCGGCAGAGTGTCCTCAATTTCGCGGGAGCCGAGCAGGAACTTCAGGGTGCGGCCGGCAACCTCAGCTTCGATAACCATGCCGTGTTCTACCACGCCGTCGTCAGCAGGAGTGTCGCCGATGTGCGCGGTTTCCAGCAGGTGCTTGAGCTGCTTGATGCGAGCTTCGTTCTTAGCCTGCTCGTCGCGGGCGGCGTGGTAGCCGCCGTTCTCGCGGAGGTCACCCTCATCGCGTGCCTGCGCGATGCGGTCAACGATTTCCTGGCGGTACGGGCCGGAGAGGTACTCCAGCTCCTGGGTGAGGCGGTCGAAGGCATCCTGAGTGAGCCATGCACCGGTGTTTTCAGCCATGCGTGTCCTTTGCTTATGCGCCGGCTCTGCCGGTGCGAAACGAATAAACCCGCTACCGCGTGCCGCGTTCAATGCGCGGAGGTGCCGGTAACGGAATGAATCAACAGACCTATTCTAGAGCACCGGAGGATTTTCGGCTGTTATGCCGGTCGTATCTTCCCCTCTGAGCGCATCTTCGTCGGTACGCACGCCTGTAGCTGAACGCTCCGCCAGCATCAGCCTGTTTCATGCCCAAGAATCTGCTGATATGACGGCATGTTTCACGATGTCACACGGCGTCATCTGCGCTAGTGTACCGGCGCTATCCTTGGGTATCATACGAGAAGCTACAACCGTAAAATTTCTGCCGTGTAGCGCTCGTATTCGCGAGTCACAGACACATCATCGACCCCCTGGCGCATCACCTAAAGGAGACCACCGTGAGCGAAGCCATTGAACAGCTGAAGGCAAACCTGCCGACTCACCCTCCCGTGGACTCCCTCAAACCGCTGGAGGAGGACTACACCGGTCTGCGTATCCTCGCGGTGCACGCCCACCCGGACGACGAGTCCTCCAAGGGCGCCGGTACCGCCTCGGCGTATATTGCCCGTGGTGCCCGCTTCATGGTGGCGACGATGACCGGCGGCGAGCGCGGTGACATCCTGAATGGGGAGGTCGATAAGAGCCCGCGTGCGCACCGTGACCTGCCGGGTCTGCGTCGTGCTGAGATGGCGGCTGCCCGCGAGATTATGGGTATTGAGCACCGCTGGATTGGCTTCTTCGACTCGGGTCTGCCCGAGGGCGACCCCATGCCGCCGCTTCCCTTCGGTAGCTTTGGCACCATGCCCCTGGACCGTGCCGCCGCGCCGCTCGTGCGTCTGGTGCGTGAGTACCGCCCCCACATCATCATCACCTATGACGAGATCGGCGGTTACCCGCACCCCGACCACATCATGACCCACAAGGTTGCCGTGGAAGCATTCGAGAAGGCAGGCGACCCGGAAGCCTACGTGGGTGAGGGTGAGCCCTGGACCCCACTGAAGCTCTACTACGACCGCGCATTCAACCCCGAACGCACCCTCGCCCTGCACGAGCATCTGCTCGATACGCACGGTGAGAGCCTGCTGAGCGGCTGGATTGAGAACCTCGCGCACCGCGCCTCCTCGGGGGAGGCACCTCGCCACGAGACTACGACCCGCATCCTGGTTCACGAGCACTTTGAGCAGCGCGATCAGGCTTTGCGCGCGCACGCCTCGCAGGTGGACCCGAACGGCGTGTTCTTCGCCGTTCCCAGTGAACAGCTGAAGGACATTTGGCCCTGGGAGGACTACACGCTGGCCGCCTCGCATACTGAGGTTCAGCTGCCCGAATCTAGCCTGGACGAGGGCCTGAGCGACTACTACGTTATCTAGGCTGGGGCGCAGCGCCCCGCGCGTTACAATGATGCCCTTCACCCACGATATGAGTCGTAGGTGAAGGGCATCAACTATTATTAGGCGCGCGATGCGTGCAGCCCCTGTACGCACCCCGGATACCGCCACCAGCCGCCACAAATTTTGAGCCGATTCTCAGCCCAACCGCGATGCTGATTGCCGCGAAGGTACGGCGCGGCGGCGTAGAATAAGAGCTTGGACTCTTTCGTTATGAGCCCGCTGAATTATCTGCCACGACAGCCGAATGAGGTATGAGCTATGAGCGCCAACGCCCTGCCCGTGATTACTGTGCACGGCCACGCCAGCAACCCCGGCACTGTCACTGAGCCTACCGTCTATGAGCAGGCTCTGGCGCACTCGCTGAGCCCTGAATCCCTGCCGGCACATATTGGAGTGCTGGTGGACGGTAACCGCCGCTGGGCGGCTCAGCGCGGCTTGAGCACCCGTGAGGGCCACGCCGCCGGTGCGGAGCGAATTATTGATTTTCTCGCCTGGTGTACGGAGCTGTCGATTCCGCAGGTGAGCCTGTACATGCTCTCCACCGAGAACCTGAAACGCCCCGAGAAGGAACTGACCGGTCTGGTCGCTGTGATTGATGCGTTCTTGGTGCGTCTGGTGGAGTCCGCCTGCGGTCCGGTGCGCGCTATCGGCAATATTGACCTGATTCCTCGCCAGCTGCACGAGCGCCTGGACTGGGCGATTGAGCAGACTGCGCACCTGCCCGGTGTTCGCGTGAACATTGCGGTCGGTTACGGCGGCCGCCAGGAGATTGTGGACGCGGTCCGCTCGGTTCTGCGCGAGGCTGCCGCTGAGGGGGCATCCTTGGACTCGCTTGCCGAACAGCTGAGCGTGGAGGATATTTCTTCGCACCTGTACACCGCCGATATGCCCGACCCGGACCTGCTGATTCGCACTTCGGGCGAGCAGCGCCTGTCCGGTTTCATGACCTGGCAGAGTGCGTATTCTGAGTTTTACTTCTGCCGCGCCCTGTGGCCGGATTTCACACGCGTTGATTTTCTGCGTGCCCTGCGGGATTACGCGAACCGTTCCCGCCGCTTCGGTTCCTAGAACCTATGCGTTCTAGCGCCGCCGGCGCGTGTTTCTCGGCTGGCTGGCTGGCTGGTTCCTGGCTAGCAGCCTCCGGTAGTACAGCCTCCAGCAATACAGAATGGACGTTCTATGCTCGCTGAGCTTTCCCGCCTCTACAACGCTGGAGGCGCCTCCACAATTGCCGCTCTGGTGCTCGGCAGCTACCTGCTGTATTTTCTGTGGTGCGCCCTGCGGCTGTGGCGTATTGATGTGCGGGAGCACCGTCTGCCGCACCGCATCCTGATTCCTTTGGCTATTGCCACCTATACGGCGCTGCCGGTGTCTTTGCTTTTTGCCGGTCGCCCCGCCGATATTTGGCGTGTGATTGGTGCCGGTCTGGTGCTGTGGTTCTGCTACCTGCTTCTGCGTATCCTGTCTTTTGGCGCGCTGGGCCGCGGGGATGTGAAGCTTGCCGGTATTCTGGGCGGCGTGCTCGGGTACCTGTCCTGGGCGAATCTGGGCTGGGCGTCGCTGGTGACGTTCCTTGCCGGTGGTCTGGTGTCTTTGGCTCTGGTGCTGTTTACGAAGGCGCGCGGTAGCACCCGCATTGCTTTCGGTCCGTTTATGCTTTTGGGGGCGCTGGTGGCGTTGGCTGCTCCGGCGTATTCTCTGTGGTAGATTTCGAAGTAGGGTGACCGTCCGGCTAAGTGGCGGGCTTGTTCTGTGTGCGGCTCGCGGCTGTTTGCTCTGCTCTCTAGCACCTATTCCCGATAGACTTGCCGGGGCTTTTGAAAGGTTGATGTTATGCCTACTCCTCCCTATATCCGTAAGCTGCGTGAGCAGATTGGATCGGATTACCTGTGGCTGTCCGGTGCGACGGCTGTGGTGTACCGTGAGCAGGATTCTAAGGTGCTACTGGTGCGCCGTAGCGATAACGGGGCGTGGACCCCGATTACGGGCATTGTGGACCCGGGGGAGAGCCCCGCGCTGACTTGCCTGCGTGAGGCGCAGGAGGAGGCGAACGTGCAGATTGAGGTGCTGGAGTTGGCGCAGGTGAAGGCTGACCCGCCGATGCAGTTCGGTAATGGTGACCGCTGCCAGTTCTTGGATCATACGTTTTTGTGCCGCTGGGTTTCTGGTGAGGCGAAGGTGAATGATGAGGAGTCTTCGCAGGTGCGTTGGGTGGATGTGTCTGACCCGGCGGAGCGTGCGTTGCTTTCGGAGCGGATGCTGGACCGTATTGATGCGGCGCTGAACTATGACGGCCACTGCCGTTTTGGTTTGGAGTCGGTGCCGCCGGAAGAGCTCTAGACCGGTTACTGGGACTGAGTAAAAGCTGCTGAACTAAACCTGCACATACAGAAGGAGGGGCGACCCGCCGTCATGGCGAGTCGCCCCTCCCTCATTTTTGTGACAGTTTGTTACATGTTATTGGGTGGTTCTTCCTGCTTTTCTGTGGGAGTGGGGGACTGGAAGCCTAAATGTTGCCGTGGTTTTATTTTGTTTTTGTCTTTTTTACCTTAAGTTGTGCCTGCGTATCGAGCTATGAGTGGTGTACATGAGATGCTTTATATATGACACGGGTTACATTGGGAGTGACGGCCCCGTATTAGTCAGTAACCCGAGAAAGATTCGTTCACGTGATGTTCTGGTGAGCGTAGTCGCTTTCCTTTTACTCTGCCTATAAATCTTTAAGGCATGCCATTTTTCTGTGAACTAGGCTCATTGTGTTCATCGCAATTCTTGGGCGCTATTTTGATGCGTCCTGGAAGGAGCAAAGCATGACAACACATAAAATACCCTGGAGAATCTACGTAGCCCTTATTGGCTCTCTGGTAGGTACAGGAATATATTCCTTCGCCCTACCCATCGCGATTCTCGCTAGTACAGGCGAAATTGGGCTGGCTGGCGTAATGGCGGTAGCCATGCAAATCCCCAATATCGCCTTGGCATATCCACTAGCAACCCTATCGGATAGTCTGCCTCGAAAACCTATGATTGTGATTGCCGGGGCAGTAAACATCCTCAGCATCCTTACCTTGGCGTTGATGATTGAGCAGCATATGCTGTCATGGTTCGCCATCGCCGCACTAGGATTTGTGAGCGGTGTCTTCTCCGAGCTGGCTGCTGCCTCAGAAGCAGGATATATTCCGCAGCTTCTCGGACGAGAAAACCTTCTTTCGTATAACGCACGTCGTGAAATTTGCGAGGGAATATCCGCAATCGTTGCGCCCCCTACGGCAGGATTTATTGTTCTTGTCGCGGGTGCAACGGTCGGTCTTATCGTCCCGGTGCTCCTTTTCGGAGCGGCAACTATTTCATACGCAACGTTGCCATCCGTAGAGATGGAAACTAAAACTGAGCAACGCGAAACCGCACAACGTGGATTTATTCACCGCATGTTTGACGGTATCCAATACATGTTCTCCGGCGCCCCGCAGAGACTTATCCTTGTCTACACGTTCTTCTTGGCGGCAGCTACGGCATCGTATTCACTCATCATTATTTACCGCCTGTATGAGGAACTCACTTTTGAAGCCTCAGTAGTAGGCATGATTATGGCCTGCAGCGGTATCGGTGGTATCGTCGCGGCGCTCATCATCGATCGTTTCCTCTCTTTCGAGAACACACGAGGAATGCTGCTGGTCGCCAATGTCGTATCCCTGCTTGGAATACCGCTCGTCACCGTCAGCAATAACCCCGTAGTGCTCGGCGCCCTGCTCTTCATCCTGGACGTAGGATGGGCATCAGCTTTCATCTTCTCCAACAATCTGCGTGACTGCATTACACCGAATGAGCTACTGGGGCGTGCCAGCTCCCTTGACGGTGCCGTGTTTGGGCTAGGAACGCTGTACTCCATGGGCGCGGTAGCACTGATGCTTGACCATCTCGGCTCCTTCAACGCTGCGCTTGTCGTCAGTATCCCGGCTGTACTCTGCCTCATCTACACGCTGGTCCACTATAAACAGTTCAAAGTGTTCAATATTGTTGAACAATAGTGAGAGCCTGCTGCCAACTCAATGATGGGGCAGAGAACACATACAGAGGGAGGGGCGACCCGCCGTCATGGCGAGTCGCCCCTCCCTCTATGGTTAAGCCGCGAACCTCAGGCGAGGCTCAGGCGGGTGAGATTAGAAGTTGCCCAACATCTTGGTGACGTCCAGAGCCGCATCCAGCTGCTCCTCAGTCACTTCGCCGCGCTCCACGTAGCCCAGAGCCACAACTGCCTCACGGACAGTCACCTTGTGAGCCACCGAGTACTTAGCGATCTTCGCAGCAGCTTCGTAACCAATCAGCTTGTTCAGCGGGGTCACGGTCGACGGCGAAGCCTCAGCCAGGAAGCGGCAACGGTCAACGTTAGCGGTCAGACCGTCAATCATCTTCTCAGCCGAAACGCGAGAAACATTAGCGAGCAGGCGGATCGACTGCAGCAGGTTAGCAGCCATCACCGGGATACCCACGTTCAGCTCAAACGCGCCGTTAGTGGAAGACAGAGCAATGGTTGCGTCGTTACCGATGACCTGAGCGGCAACCATGATGGTAGCCTCACAAATCACCGGGTTGACCTTACCGGGCATAATCGAGGAACCGGGCTGCAGGTCGGGGATGTGCAGCTCGCCCAGACCGGTGTTCGGGCCCGAACCCATCCAGCGGATGTCGTTGCTGATCTTCATCAGGCCGTACGCCAGGGTGCGCAGCTGACCGGAAACCTCAATCAGGCCGTCACGGTTAGCCTGAGCCTCGAAGTGGTTACGAGCCTCGGTCAGGGGCAGACCGGTCTCCTCAGCGAGCAGTTCAATCACGCGAGCAGAGAAGCCGTCCGGGGTGTTAATGCCGGTACCCACAGCGGTACCGCCCAGGGGAACCTCAGCCACGCGGGGCAGGGAAGCATTCACACGCTCAATGCCGTAACGCACGGTTGCGGCGTAGCCGGAGAACTCCTGGCCCAGGGTGATGGGGGTTGCGTCCATCAGGTGGGTACGACCGGACTTCACGACGTCCTTGAACTCAACGGACTTGCGCTCCAGGGACTCAGCGAGCACCTCGAGAGCGGGAATCAGGTCCTTCACCAGAGCCTCGGTCACAGCAACGTGCACGGAGGTGGGGAAGACGTCGTTGGAGGACTGGGAAGCGTTCACGTGGTCATTGGGGTGAACCTCAATGCCCTTGGACTCCAGGGAACGAGTTGCCAGGGTTGCCAGGACCTCGTTCGCGTTCATGTTCGAGGAGGTACCGGAACCGGTCTGGAAGACGTCAATGGGGAAGTGGGCGTCGTAGTCACCGGTTGCTACCAGATCCGCTGCGTCGCGGATAGCCTGGGCGCGCTCAGCGTCGAGCACCTTGAGTTCCTCATTGGCGGTCGCGGCTGCCTTCTTCACGAGGGCAAGCGCACGAATATGGGCGGATTCGAGGGTCTGACCCGAAATCGGGAAGTTCTCGACTGCGCGCTGGGTCTGTGCACGGTAGAGTGCATCAGCCGGAACGCGAACTTCGCCCATGGTGTCATGTTCAATGCGGTATTCAATGTTTTCAGCCATATCTCTAGGATAGGCGTTCAAAGTGGCTTACGTCGCCTCGAAAAGGTGTCAAAAGAGGAAAAACGCTCATAAATTTTGAGGCGTGAGAAGGCACGTAAAAACCCCGCCCCGGTAGATGTGCGAACACGCTACCGTGGCGGGGGTATCCCATAGAAAAATCTGTTGTTAAGTGCGAGCATGTGGGTTCTCGCGCTAAGGCTCGTAATGAGCGGAGAAGAGGAAACCTAGTCCAGGTTCTCCGCAACCACAACGCGCGGGGGAGTCTTCACGACCACCGGAAGCGCCTGAGTCGGCGGGTTCTGCGCGCCATTCTTCTCCTCCGGCAGGGTCAGGTCCTGCGAGCTGAACACCAGCTCCGCCTTACCCTCCTTCAGATGGTAGAAGACACCAATCACGGCGACCTTACCCTCAACCACCGCATCCGAAATGATGTGGGACTGCTCAATAATGCGGATGGCGGTCTGGCGGGTGTGCTCACGCACCATGTCGTTAACGACCGGGTTCTCCGGCAGCTTCGGAGACATCACCGAAGGCAGGATGTGCTGCACCAGGTTACGGATGAAGCCGTGCGGCATCTCACCGGATTCCAGGGACTTGCTGGCCGCAGTCACAGCACCGCAGGAGTCGTGACCGAGAACCATCACGATAGGGGTCTTAAACTCCTCAACCGCGTACTCCAGCGAGCCGAGCGCGGCATTCTCCAGGACGTGGCCGGCGGTACGCACCACGAACGCGTCGCCCAGGCCCAGATCAAAAATAATCTCTGCCGCGAGGCGAGAGTCACCGCAACCGAAAATCGAGGCGAAGGGGAACTGCCCCGATGCCAGGTCGGTACGGCGAATCGTGTCCTGGTTGGGGTGCTCGTTGCTGCCCTCAACAAAACGGCGGTTACCGTCCTTCAGACGCTTCCATGCTTCTGCGGGAGTCGGTTGGATGCCAGCCATGTGATGCTCCTTAGCGGACAAATACAGATAACGCGTGCCGTCGGAGCCAGCGAATCTGCGAACGGGTATGTGGGGCTTCAGGCGCTCGCGCTGAAGCTGAGTTTCTCGCCGGGAGCCTCCCGGAGAAAGAACCTACCTCAAATATGCCTTAAATATGCGAAAAATAGCTAGTTTGGCGCGCCTTCACAACACCCAAAATCAGCGCCTCAGAGCGTATGAAGCGCCGAAGAGAGACGCAGCCCTCACCAATTTGCCGCATCTGCTCACCTTAAAGTCAACACGCACGCAAACTCGTTCAGAACAAGAAAAACGAAGCGCCCGCGCGCTATCCTGAAAGGAGCACTACTGCGTCGGCGACTTCGTGCTGGAAAGAACCAGCCAGCCGACGGTGTATTCAGAAATCTCGAAGGTGAGTCTATGACTACGAACAACAACCACGGCGATCGCAACCTCGCAATGGAACTGGTCCGCGCGACTGAAGCAGCAGCAATTGCTGCAGGCCCCTGGGTCGGCGCAGGCGAAAAGAATCTCGCAGATGGTGCAGCCGTAGACGCAATGCGTTACCGCCTCTCCACCGTCAACTTCAACGGCACCGTTGTCATCGGTGAAGGCGAGAAGGACAAGGCTCCCATGCTGTACAACGGCGAGAACGTCGGCGACGGCTCCGGTCCCTCCCTCGACGTGGCGGTTGACCCCATCGACGGTACCCGCCTGACCGCACTCGGCATGGACAACGCCCTCTCCGTGATTGCTGTGGCAGACGGCGGCACCATGTTCGACCCCTCCGCAGTGTTCTACATGGAGAAGCTGGTCACCGGCCCCGACGCCGCAGAGTTCGTCGACCTGCGCCTGCCCGTCAAGCAGAACCTGCACCTGGTCGCTAAGGCTAAGGGCAAGAAGGTTAGCGAGCTGACCGTATGCGTGCTGGACCGCCCCCGCCACGCCAAGCTGATCCAGGAGATTCGCGAGGCAGGCGCCCGTACCCGCATCATCCTCGACGGTGACGTCGCAGGCGCTATCGCAGCTTGCCGCGAGAACACCGGCGTGGACCTGATGCTCGGCACCGGCGGCACCCCCGAAGGCGTCGTCGCAGCGTGCGCTATCAAGGCAACCGGCGGTGTGATTCAGGGCCGTCTGGCACCGACCGACGAGGCTGAGCGCGAGAAGGCACTGGAAGCCGGTCACGACCTGGACCGCGTGCTGACCACCAACGACCTGGTCACCAGCGACAACTGCTTCTTCGCCGCAACCGGTATCACCGACGGCAAGCTGCTGCGCGGCGTGCGCTACAGCAAGAACACCGTGACCACCCAGTCGCTGGTCATGCGTTCCTCCTCCGGTACCGTCCGTACCGTCGAGGCTGAGCACCGCCTCTCCCGCCTGCGCGAAATCCTCGCACAGACCAACAGCCCCGAAGATCAGTAATCTTCGCCCCCGCAAGGGCTGAGGAGCCGCGCTAAGACTCCTCGAACATTGCACATACATACGCGCAGGAGCCGCCCCCACCGAAGAACTCGGTGGGGGCGGCTCCCTCATGTATTTAGCTTTTAGTTCTCAGAGTGCTCCCGGTAAGGGCGCGTCTGAACCCGTTAGCGAGAGCGGAAAGACTGAACCTTCGCCTTCGCCTTCGCCACAGCATCACGAACAGCCGGACGAGCCTTGTACGCCAGCGTGTAGGCGCGGTAGCCCAGCGAGGTTACCGGAACATCCCAGGTACCCGGGTACTCCACAGACTCGCCGCCAAAGGACTTCTTGAACTTCGTGAAACCAGCCCACTCGTGATCCGGCTGATCCTCCGGCGCAATACCGAAGAGGTCAACGTACTTCAGACCCTTGCGCTTAGCGTCCAGGATAAAGTTCGTCACCACCACAACACCTGCACTAAGGTTGCGGTGCTCAAAAGAAGCCGCAGCGTGCGCGTAGGTGCGGGTGTCATCCGAATCGTACACAAACGCCGCCGCAATCGGGGTGCTCTCACCGTTCTCATCGGTCAGCTTCGCAATGTACAGGGACGCCGCACCGGCGGGCATCAGCACACGAGCAACCTGCATCAGGTACTCATCCTGCTGACGGTTAAAACCGTTACGGTCCGCGGTTTCCTCGAGGAAGCCGAAGAGAATCGTCATATCCGAGGGATTGGTCGACACCTCAACGGTCACGCCCTTTTTGTGGAGATTACGATGACGATTACGGTAACTGGAGCTCATTCCCTTGAGGATTTCGTCCTCAGTGCCCGAAAGATCAATAATCTGAGTGTGCGAAGGCTGCACCTGGCGAGGAGCCAGAACCGCACCGCGACGAGCCAAGAAAGCAGCCGCATCCTGATCGCCCCAAATAGCGGATTCAGTAGGCTCAATGCGCACAAACAGGCAACGAAGCTTCGCGGCCTCTTCCTTCAACGACGCGAGAGCCTCATCAAAAGCCACAGCGCTGGAGGCGACCGGTCCGTACGGGCTGTACAGGTAGCGGCCGGTAGCGCCGCCCTCAACGGTTGCAAGGTACGACCAGCCGTTACCGCTCTTACGAATTACGGTGTGACCATTAGATTCCTGAAAACGTGCCCAAATATCGGACTGAAGAATATTGCTCATCCTTCTAGTGTATCCGAGCTTAGGGAACGTAAGCCTGGGGCTCCGACGACGCTTCGGGAGCGGAAGCGGGGCGGGGTGCGGAGGAGCTTTCCTCCGCCTCGCGCTCAGCGGCTGCCTTAGCCTTTGCATCAGCAACGCGGGTGCGCAGAGCCGCGCCCTTGTCCATGGCGCTCTGGCGCAGATCCTGAGAGAACTGACGCAAATCAGCATGAACCTGCTGAGCGAATGCGTCAGTACCCGAACCCAGAATACGCAGAGCCAGCAGACCCGCATTGCGAGCACCGTTAATGGAGACGGTAGCTACCGGAACACCGGCGGGCATCTGAACAATCGACAGCAGTGAGTCCATGCCCTCGAGGTTCTTCAGACGTACCGGAACACCAATCACGGGCAGAGCGGTCACGGAAGCGAGCATACCGGGCAGGTGAGCGGCGCCGCCAGCACCAGCAATAATCACGCGGATACCGCGGCTGTGAGCCTTCTTGCCGTACTCAATCATGTCCTCGGGCATGCGGTGTGCAGAAACAACATCAGCCTCGTAAGGGATGCCGAACTCGTCCAGAACCTCGGCTGCGGCCTCCATGACCGACCAATCCGAATCCGAACCCATCACAATGCCAACAATGGGCTGGGAAGAATCATAGGGAGACTGAGACATAATCCTCATATCCTTTCAGGATGCGGTGGCGAACCACCATCAATAGGGTGCGTCGGATACGCAGGATGCTCTCACCCCACGCACCGGCTAAAAATAGGGCTACAGGGGGCGGCCGTCACGCAAAATGGAGGCGGCATTCGCGGCGCTATGGCGCAGCGCCTCAAGCTCAGCCACCGTGCCGGTAATGTTCACGTGACCAATCTTGCGGCCCGGACGGGTTTCCTTGCCGTAGAAGTGAATCTTTGCGCGCGGCTCAGCCGAAAGCGCCAGCGGGTAGACGCCGAAAATGTCTTCGTTCTCGCCGCCCAGGTAGTTCTTCATCACGGCAACGCCCTCCAGCACGGAGGTGTCACCCAGCGGCAAATCCAGCACGGCACGCAGGTGCTGCTCGAACTGGCTGGTCACCGAGCCGTCCTGAGTCCAGTGGCCGGTGTTGTGCGGGCGCATCGCCAGCTCGTTGATGTAGAAGCCGGCGGGGGAGCCGGGAACCTCGAAAAGCTCGGCAGCCATCACACCGGTGACACCCAGCTCGGAAGCAATAGTCACGGCGGCGGAGGCTGCAGCCTCAGCGATCTCGGGGTCCAGGTTCTGCGCGGGGGCAATAACCTCGTCGCAGATAGAGTTCACCTGGATGGTCTCAACGACCGGCCAGGGGCGCACCTCGCCGCTTTCACGGCGAGCAACCAGCGCGGACAGCTCACGGGTGAAGGGCACCTTCTCCTCGGCAAGCAGGGCGGAGAAATCAGCGCGGGAAGGCAACTGCTCGAACCACGCAGTACTGCGCTCGCGAGCCTCCTCGGGGGAATCCAGGACTAGAACGCCCTTGCCGTCGTAGCCGCCGCGCGGGGTCTTCAGCACCACGGGCCAGCCAATCTCATCACCAAAGGCGAGCAGCTCATCCAGGGTAGAAACCTCAGCCCAGCGCGGGTTCGGCAGGCCCAGACGCTCAATAGCGGCGCGCATCAGGAGCTTGTCCTGAGCGTACTGGAGAGCTTCGGGACGGGGCTGAACATTCACACCCTCCGCCATGAGGGTGCGCAGAAATTCAGTGGGCACGTGCTCATGATCGAAAGTGATGACATCCTTGCCGCGAGCAAATTCGCGGAGGGTGTCCAGATCTTTGTAGTCCCCGACGGGAGCGGTACGTACCGCTGCCACGGCGCCAACGGTGGGCGCCTCCGCGAGAATCTGCAGGTTCAGGCCAAGGTTAGTTGCTGCGGGAGCCATCATGCGGGCCAGCTGGCCGCCGCCGATGACACCAATTACGGGTCCAGTCACAGGGTAAGTCACATCACCTAAGTGTACCGGGTTCGGAGTGCTTATGGGAGCAAGACCACATGAAGGTCGCAGAATGGGTTCAACTGGGCTTCAGAGCCCAATATTTGGGCGTGAATACCGGAAGAAATCGTAAAAACCTGCCTTCTGCGCGGTCAGGCAGAGACGAAACTATCAGCGCATGATGAAAAGAGTCACCCGGTAGCTGAGAGGTCTATGGAAAAACTCCCAAAGGGACAAACAACGTACCGGGACTGTACTAACATATAAGAGCTTGTAAAAGAGACCGAAGCGCCACGCAGTGACAACGTAACCAACGCTCACCGTCGCAGCATCGGCACCTTTTTCTCCGATAAAACCCCGCTAGATAGGCCCCGCATGAGCGCACAGACGAAACCGACCATTACCGAACGCCTGAAATCCCTCTGGGACAGCTACGGTATTGAGGTTCTCAAATTCGGTACCGTGGGCGGCGCCGCCTTCATCGTCAACTCTGTGACGGTGTGGGTGCTGATGATGACCATCATGTCGGAGTCCCACACCAAGGCGAAGGTTGTAGCGAGTGTTGTCGCAACCATCTTCTCCTGGCTCATGAACCGCCTGTGGACCTTCCGCGACTCCCGCTCCGAGAACTGGAAGCGCGAAGCTATCGAATTCGGCTTGGTCAATCTGCTCGGCATCCTCGTTGAGGCCGGCTGTGTGGCATTCAGTACCTACGTGCTGAACCTGCGCACCCCCGAGGCGTCCTTCATCTCCGGTACGATCATCGGTACCATCCTGGGCACCATCCTTCGCTACTTCCTCTACCGCTTCTGGGTGTACGGTTCGCACCGCCAGAAAGTCGAAGAGGGCGAAGGTACCGACCACGAGGAGCTCGGCCGCATGTTTGATGAGGCTGCCGCCATTCTCGACGGCGAAGAGCCCGCAGCACGTAAGGCAACCTCTGAAGCGGCTGCATCCGAGGCGCAGTCGAAGCCCGGTTCGCAGAACTCCTAGACCCGCCTAAGGCCGACCATCAGCTAAGACTTGTTCCAAAAACTTATCCCCCGATACACGCTGTATCGGGGGATAAGTTTTTTAAAAATCTAGAAACTTTGGAAGACTCACTAGGCGCGGGAAACTAGCTGCGGGGAATCTCCACTGCACGCTCGGAATCCATCAGAGACGCCAGCTGCTCATCCTGCCAGTCCACGCTCGGGTCAGCCACAAACACCGCATGACCGGAGAGCAAAATCGCCAGAACCTCCAACAGGGCGCTCATGGTCGCCTCCGACGCATCAAAAGCGTAATCGGGGCTCAACTCCAGCGCGAGCGCACGCTGACCCGAAGGCAGCGCATAACCCGCCGTGCGATAAATCTGCGCCTGTGCAAGCGCCTGCTCGTACGCCTCTGCGTATGTGAAGCCCTCAAGCACCTCTGCCGAGTCATCCGGAAGCATACCGGAGTACTGGTCGCCAAAGCTACGCACCAGCGCGCAATAATCGAGCACCTCATCGGCATAGGAGGACAGCGCCTGCAGGTCACCGGTGTAAGAAAGCGCCAGCGGGGCACGATCAACCGCCAGAAGGTACGCGGGGTCGTTCGTGTAGCCAGCCTCCTGCTCGGTGCAGACTGCGGCAACCAACGGCTCATCCTGGTTCAGCAGAGCGCCCACACGCAGCGCCGCCAAGCCCAGAACAATAGTGCGCCAGTGCAGGGGAGCCTGAAGGTCAAAGTCCTCACCAGGCTCCAGTTCGCATTCTTCAACCAGCAGGTTTGCGCTCTTATCAACCCAATTCATGAGGACCCTGCCGGAGAGCTCGATGCGCTCGCCATTTACCGAATACCAGATGAGGGCGGGAGTCTGCTGGCTGCTGAGCTTCTCAAAGAAGCGGTTCAGAGTTGTGGGCACGGAGGCGCCGGTGGGGGAGAGAGTAACCATGGGTTTTACTCTACCGCACCGTGTGGTGGGGCGCGTGGAGAAGCCGACGCGGGAGTAAAAGATACAGGGGTAAAGTAAAAACGCCTAAGGATGCCTTAAAAAATCTAATGGCTCAAAATGTTTGACAGCCCTAATGTCTCATTTTGGAATGTGGCATAAATATAAATTGGAAATGTAAATGGTTCGCAATGCCTCGAAAAATATTCAGAAACCGCATGGTGAAAAAGATAAGTTTTTCTTATCTAATTATTAGAATCTTTCCCTATACTCGAGATGGGGCGTGTGGGATGGTCGTCATGAACCCTTATATTTGCAGTCAGGATGCGGAATTTGCGGGCGATGGAAACCACTCCTGGAGAAGGGAAAACCTGGGTGTCCCTTAGGTGTGAGCGAGGGTAAGTGGTGCGTGGGAAAATATATAAAGGTCAAATTTACATTAAATATGACGCCCCTAACACATACATCTAAATATTGTTTAAGTCTAGTTTGACGAAACGGCGTGTCGCACGTCTAATAGATATATAAGCGTGTTTGCCTTGGAGGGACCGTAGAGGCCAAAGCGAACCATGCCACACCATACACACTAAGATTCCGTCGACGACGGATCCGCAGACTCATTAAGCTCACAATGAGAACACGGAAGGAAAACCCATGGGCTCCTACATTGCATCGGACCGCTCCATCGCGGCCGCGCGCGCATCAGGCGCTCAGCACCGTAGCATGAATCCCACTCAATCTCTCGAAAAAGCCACCGACGCCTTTCTCGCAGACGCAGAACGAAACATGCCTGCCTGCACCGACGTATGGACCGCAGCGGCAGGACTCTACGGAACCGAAGGCGAAGACGGAGAACTCGCCTGGCAAGCTGAAGCACTCTGCGCCCAGACCGACCCCGAAGCCTTCTTCCCCGAGAAGGGCGGCTCCACCCGAGACGCCAAAAGGGTATGCGGTGTATGCCCCGTGCGCGAAGAATGTCTACAATATGCAATGGACAATGACGAGCGCTTCGGAATCTGGGGCGGGCTGTCAGAACGTGAACGCCGCCGACTGCGCAAGCAGGCGAGCTAAGCCAGGAAGGTACCATCTACATGCAGACCGCACGACTGTGCTCCCGCCAGACCTGCCAGCGAGAGGCGACTGTTACTCTCCACTACTCCTACGCAGATTCCACGGCACTCATTGATGCACTCTCTGAATTCCGCGAACCCCACGCCTACGACCTCTGCGACGATCACGCCGCACGACTGACGGCACCTCAGGGCTGGCGAGTGGTCTACAAGGTACCCGTCCAGGGTGCGGACACCATCGAATCCTAGAATTCGGACCCAAGATTTAAACACCCGAATGCAAAGAACCTTCCGTGAATTCACACGGAAGGTTCTTTGCGTATGAGAAACTGGCAGATAGTACAGACACCCGCAACTCACTCAAACACCATTCACTCGAAAAGAACGCGAGATCCATGAGCAAAGAAACACACCGAGGAATGTGGGGCGCACTGCGCCCGGCCATCCGCCGCACCAGTGCCGAAGAACTACTCCACGCCCGACGCACCGAAACTAAAACCAGCGAACCGGCACCGCACACCGGCGCCTTCGGGCGCATCGCAGCAGACGTACCCACCGTCGCCGAAGAACCCGACCTGCCTACCGGCTCCGTACCCGTCGTACCCGCACGCAGCAAACTACGCGAACAGGGCGTCGGCACCCGCGTGCGCACCCGCACCAACGTCTCCACCGGCTTCGTGCCCCTCGTTCGCGACTCGCAAAGCACCCCCAAAAACCCGACCCTCAGCGACCTCAACCGCGAAACCATGCAGAGGGCAGCAGAAGCAGAAGCAGCAGCAGCAGAAGCCGAAAAAGCCGCTGAAGCAGAAACCGTCGCCACAGCGGAGGCGGCAAGCGCCTCCACCGCCGGACGCAAGTACCGCACCGAAACCACCCGCACCGGTCACACCCACGCGGTCGCAGACCCCAACGCGCCGCTGTCCTCCCTGGCGGCCTCGCCCGAAGCCGCAGAACGCGCCGCGGCACGCGAAGACGCTGTGGAAGACACCCCGCGCTTCCTCAAGCTCCGCGCAACCCTCATCGCGCTCACCGTACCGCTGACCGTACTCATGATCGCAATCCGCGCTGTAGCCTCCGCGCCCTTCCTCTGGCTCGAATACCACCGCCCCGGATTCCCCGAAGACAGCTACGGCTACTACCTCGTCGAGAGGATGCGCCTGGGCTCCTACGGCGTGGACTACATCAACAACTTCGCGCCGCGAGAATACCTCGCCCGCGTTACCACCGGTGCCGATAATACCCTCGCCTTCACCGAAGCAGAAGTGAACCACATGCACGACGTGAAGTGGGTACTGCTCATCGCCACTGTAGCCGTTGCCGCGCTCTTCTTGGTGACCCTCTTTAGCAGCATTTCCCTGCGTGAGCGCGCCCCCGGAACCATCCGCCGCAGCCTCTTCACCGGCGCGTGGATTACCCTGGGACTCATCGCGGTGCTCGGCGTTGTGGGCTTCTTCGGCTGGGAATGGCTGTTCACCACCTTCCACCAGGTGTTCTTCCCGCAGGGCAACTGGGAGTTCTCCGTACGAAGCTCCCTCATCCGCCTTTACCCGCCGCAATTCTGGATCGATGCAGCAATCGCCGTAGCGGTCCTCGTAGCAGCGCAGATTACGCTCCTGCTCGTGACCACCTGGCCCACCAAATACCGCAAGCTTAAGGCAGAACGCCGCCGCCAGGAACGCCAGGAACTGCGCGTCAAGCTCGCCTCCGCACGCGTCAGCGACAACTAACACACGCGTCGGCGACAACTAAAAATCATCAGCCACTTCCCCGTGCAAACCAGCGCGGAAAGGGCACAACAAAGGGGGCTGGGCTCTACCACACGGTAGAACCCAGCCCCCTTTGCTATACCTAAGCTCGCATCGCTCGAACCTAAAAACCGAGGCTAGATTCCGAGCCTAAATCCAGGACTTAAACCACATATGCGAATACCACTGCTCATACGGAATCACCTGAGCAGTCCACAACGGCATAAAGTACGCGCTCAACACCAGCACACCCACCAGGTAAATCGCCACCAGCGTCACGCCCAAACGAGCACGCAACACCGAACCACGAGCACCCGACAGCGCCAGACCCAAAACACCCGCCAACAGCAGGATCAGGAACGGCTCAAAGGACAGGGCGTAGAAGTAGAACATCGTGCGAGTCGGGTACATAAACCACGGGAAATAGCCCGCACCGAACACAACCAGCAGCGCGCCAAAACGCCAATCCCGCTTCAGCAGCAGAACCAGAAGCGCCACAATAATCGCCGGAATAAAAGCCCACCAAATCGCCGGGTTACCGATATTCAAAATAGCCTCGGAACAGGACTTCACGGTACAACCCGAAGAACCCAGCTTCGGCGACTCATAGTAGTACGAGGTCGGGCGACCCAAAACCAGCCACTGCCACGCCTGCGAAGAATACGTATGCGGGCTGCTCAAACCAGAATGGAACTTAAACGCCGAGACATGGTACTCCCACAGGGAACGCAAATCCTCAGGAAGCCACATGACACCCTTGCCCGGGTTCTCAACCGCCCAGCGGCGGAAATACGCATTCGACGACTGGAACCAGCCCGCCCAGGTGCTCAGATATACCAGCAGACCCACACCAATCATCTGGAAGAACGCGGGGATGCCGTCACGCACCAGCGCCGTCAAACCCCACTTGTTCAGACCCACAATACGGCGAGCATTAATATCCCAGAACACCGTCAGCAGACCCATAGCCGCAATGAAGAACAACGAATTCCACTTCACGCCCACCGCGGCACCGGCACACACACCGGCCGCGAAACGCCACAGGCGCAGACCCATGCTCGGGCCCCACGGCATCGGCGGAAGCACACCGCTATTCTGGCGTGCCGCCTCCGCAATATTGCGCGCCAACACGCGCCGCGCCTGAATACGGTCAAGCACCAGACACACAAAAGTCGCTAAAATCCAGAACATCTGGAAAATATCCAGCAGAGCCAAACGAGACTCCACCAGCATCAGGCCATCCACAGCAGCCAGCAACGCCGCAATAGTCGCCACCGTCATCGAGCGGAACAGCAACCAGCCAGCATAGGCAATCAACGCCACCGACAGGGTGCCAATCACCGCAGCAGAAACACGCCAACCAAAGGGATTATTATCACCAAAAATTGCCATGCCCGCGGCAATCATCCACTTACCCAACGGCGGATGCACCACATACTCCGGCGAATCCGTCAACAGACCCGACGGGTGACCCGCCGCAAAGGAAGCATTAGCGTCCTTCGACCAGCTCAACTCATAGCCATAATGCACATACGAGTAGGCGTCCTTGGCGTAGTACGTCTCATCAAAAACAATGGCATTCGGATGCGCCAAATTATAAAAACGCAGAATGCCGGCAACCAGCACAATCAATGCAGGCGCCAACCAACCCCATCGCGGGGCACGAATATAGGCAACAGCGAGCGCATCCAGCAGAGAATCGAGGCTGTAACGACCACGCTCAGACGAAGAACGGGCAGAACCAGCCGAACCAGCCGGAGCGGCAGATGCGGGAGAAAGTAGCTTAGGTATCTTCACCCCATCAATCCTAAAGGGTCAGAACGCACGATGCACCATTTCAGCCCGTGAACGGCTTATATGAAGCACCCTGAACCTGCTCCTGACGCAGCGCCCCGCCCGGTGCCTCACCCGGCAAGATCACCCGGCGCCGGATTGAGCGCGGGCGTTACACTTAGTGGGTACACGAAGACCAGACACAGACACGAGGCCTGCCATGACCGCACCCGCAGAATACACCGAAGAGATTGTCGACCCCTCAGAAACGGTCGAGGCACCCGAGACTGACACCGCTGACGCTACTGTCACCTCTGAAGAAGGCGGCGTGCTCATCCTCGGCGGCACCCCCATCGGCAACCTTGCCGACGCCTCCGACCGTCTGCGTACTGAACTCGCCACGGCAGACCTCATCGCCGTCGAGGACACCCGCAAGCTACGCACCCTCGCCTCCGGGCTTGGCGTGCGCACCCGCGGCCGCGTCATCGTCAACCACGACCACAACGAAGAAGAACGTAGCGAAACCATCGTGCAGGCGGTACAGGACGGTCAACGTGTGCTGCTGCTCTCGGATGCGGGCATGCCCACCATCTCTGACCCCGGCTACGTTGCCGCCGCAGCCGTCGCAGAAGCCGACCTGCCCGTCACCGTGGTGCCCGGACCCTCCGCGGCGTTGACCGCGCTCGCGCTCTCCGGTCTGCCCACCGGACGATTCACCTTCGAAGGCTTCCTCGCCCGCAAGGGCTCCGAGCGCACCCGCCGCCTCGCATCGCTGGCGGGGGAGGAGCGCACCATGATCTTCTACGAATCCCCGCATCGCACCGCCGCAACCCTGGCTGACTTCGTGCAGACCTTCGGCGCCGACCGCCGCGGAACTGTCAGCCGTGAGCTAACCAAGCTCCACGAAGAGGTTCGACGCGGTACCCTGGCAGAGCTTGCCGAATGGGCTGAGTCTGAACGCGTCCGCGGCGAAATCGTCATTATTGTCGAGGGCGCACAAGCCCCCGAAACCCCCGAAGCACAGGACGTAGTGCAACTGGTCCTCGAGCGTGTAGCGGGCGGCGAGCGCCTCAAGAGCGCCTGCGCCGCTGTCGCCGCTGAGACCGGCACCTCCAAGCGTGACCTGTACGAGGCGGCACTGGCTGCCCGCTCCGAATAACTCAGAATCACCGCGCAGCTTTACCCCCCCCCCAGCTTTACCCTGCAGTTTTATCCCAAGGATTTATCAATGTGTCAGAGCCATCCCGGTCCTGAAATCACCCAGGAGTACCTGAACTCCCTCGCCGCCCTGGCGAACTACACCCTGCCCACCCCCGCGGCGCTCCAGGCAACCGCTCTGCCTAACGGCTGGGTGCCTGTCCCCGGTGAAGTACCTGCGCCCTATAAGGCGGAACTCTACACCGGCATCAGTGACGCCGAAGGCGGAGAAGGAACCCGCCGCCGCTCCACCACCGGCGAGAACGGCCGCAGCCGCAATCTGGTCTTCCCGCCCGCCCCCGAGCCGCTGCCGTACCCCATCGTGGATAACCACACCCACATGGACCTGCTCGACGGCGAAGTAGAAATCAGCGCCCGCGACGCACTCGACGCCGGCGAAAAGCTCGGCATCGCCGCTATCGTGCAGGTCGGATGCGATATTCCCTCCTCCCTGTACGCGGTCGCCGCCGCGCAGGCTGATGAGCGCGTCCTCGCCGCCATTGCGATTCACCCCAACACCGCTCCCGAGCTGGCTGCAGCCGGTCAGTTGGAGGCGGCGCTCGCCACCCTCGACGAGCTCGCCACCGCTGACCGCGTGCGCGCTATTGGTGAGACTGGCCTGGATTATTTCCGCACCGGCGAGGAAGGCATGGAGGCGCAGCACTACAGCTTCCGTGAGCATATTCGCATTGCGAAGAAGCACAACCTTGCGTTGCAGATTCATGACCGCGACGCGCACGAGGACGTTGTGCGGATTCTAGATGAAGAGGGTGCGCCGGAACGTACCGTGTTCCACTGCTATTCGGGTGGCCCGGAGCTTGCGGCGATCTGCAATGAGCGCGGCTGGTACATGAGCTTTGCTGGTACCGTGACTTTCAAGAACTCGAAGGGTATTCAGGAGTCGTTGGCGATGGCTCGCCCGGAGCTGATTCTGGCTGAGACGGATGCACCGTTCTTGACCCCGCATCCGTTCCGTGGCCGCCCGAATGCGTCCTACATGACGAACTACACGGTGCGTTTTATGGCGGCTCATCGCGGTGAGGAGCTGGAGGCGCTCTGCCGTCGTATTCGTGAGAATTCGGAGCGGGTTTACGGTCAGTGGTAGGTGCGTACAGCCTGTAGCGGAGAGCTACTCTGAGTCGCCTCGGATGCTGACTGGGCTCTGATTACTGAGAACGACATCCTTATTTCTCCGGATGCTGAGGCGGTGGCGAATGCAAAGAACGCCCTGGACGCCACCATTGATGAGGTGAAGCAACGTCTGGGCAAGGCGAAATAAGTAAGCATCTTTGAGAAAGCCTTTCTTTGTCATATATGTATGGCAGGGAGGGGCTTTTTTGTAGTTATTTTCAGCTTTAGCGCGTGAGGTATCGTGTAACGTGCGAGACATAACAGGGGGCTGCACGCCAATTGTTGGGTACTATCTTCACATGAGTGATAGGGTATTTTTATACATACAATTCATCACTCACTGACTAGGCATTTTGTTATCGTGCGCGCATATTTTCGGCGTGCTTTGTGTTTGTCGGTGCCAAGTCAATACTCGGCACTCATGCATGGCTTCTGTCGTTTCAGATCAGGACCGTATGGGTGCGCCAAGCAAAGGGAAATTCATGGCAAAAATTCTGAAATACGTTCTGGGACTGGACGGCGCTAACCGGTTTGATTCTTTCTTCTCGGTGGGGGCACCCGCTCAAGGTTTTCAGCGTTATTCTGCGGTGGATAACCGTGATAAT
>NZ_KV808305.1:207206-217057 GCF_001812205.1 Rothia sp. HMSC069C10 | reverse complement strand
TGGATAACCGTGATAATCACGTCACTGATGCACAATTCGATAGCAAGCTGTTCTTGACTCGTTACGGTAAAGAGCCGAGGCCTGCCGAAAAGGGTTGCGCTTTGAGCCACTACCACATGTGGAAGGACTTCCTCGCTTCAGATGCCGACTGGGCTTTGCTGGCAGAGGACGATGTCCTCATTTCCCCTGACCTGCAGCCTGTAGTGGAGAGGATTATCGAAAAGTATCCTCACGTGCAGATGGTTAACCTGGGTGATATCTACGCTTCTGAAGCTGGCAAGCTCAACCCGCAGGTTGATTACCCCCGTCTTTCGTTGCTTTCTCCTTTTGTGTACGGCAAGTACCGTATGGGTAGTGCCTATGGTTCAAAGCCTCTGTATGGTGCTGCCTTGTATCTTCTTTCGCGTTCTGGGGCTGAACGACTCGTAGAATGTTATGGCGAGACGGTTCCCGGCGTTGTTGCTGATGATTATTCCCTCTACCGAGAATGGGGAGTGGACGTATATTTGGTGCAGCCCGGCCTGTGCGGTTGGGAAGGTACCAGCCTCATTCAAACTTCTGGCGTTCGTCACTTGGAAAGTCTCAAGAGCACGCAGCATGGCACCGGTTTTATCGACCGGTTGCGCATCGCTCTGGCGCCGAAGAAGCGTATTGCGAACGCGAAGAACATTCTGGAAGCCACCATTGATGATGTGAAGCAGCGCCTGGGACGTTAACCCAGAGACGGATTGGGCTACTGTCATCACATAAAAATGTAAATATGTGGGTCTTCTGCCTGTCTAGTATCCCCTCCCCATCGTGTATCTGCGGTAGGGAGGGGATTTTTGCTGTGCACCAGTACGACGCGTGCCATATCGCGTTTTAACCTGCGGAGACCTGAGATTGGCGCATGGTGAATGATAGAATTCTTTTTACGTTGCACTGCGGTGTGCGTATTTATCACACGCTCAATATTTCAGACTCCCTGCCGTTTACGCACTGATTTTTAAGATTGATGAACCCCTCTGTTGTGCAGGTGGTCTGAAGTTCTGAAAACTCATCATTAACCGACGCGATCTTCTACTGCTTAGGTCTTCTGGATGAGTTATTGAAGGGAAAAACATGGCAAAGATTCTGAAGTATGTTCTGGGCCTGGACGGCGCGAACCGTTTTGAATCGTTCTATTCGGTGGGCGCACCTGTGCAGGATTTTGTCCGTTATTCTGCGGTGGATAACCGTGATAATCACGTCACTGATGAAGAATTTGACGTTGAGTTTTTCCGTAGCCGCTGGCATCGCGACCCCAGCCCCGCGGAGAAGGGCTGCATGCTCAGCCACGTGAAGATGTGGCGTGACTTTGTTGCGAGCGACGCCGACTGGGCACTGATTGCTGAAGACGACATCCTTCTTTCTCCGGATGCTGAGGCGGTGGTGAACTCAATCATCACGAAGTACCCGCAGGTGCAGCTGGTGAACCTCTGCGATTCTTTTGCGAATGATGCCGGCAAGCTGAATCCGCAGGTCGAATACATCCGCCTGTCTCTGCTGTCTCCTTTTGTGCACGGTAAGTACCGTATGGGTAAGCCGTACGGTACTTGGCCCCTGATTTGCACCGGTCTGTACCTGATTTCCCGTTCGGGCGCTGAGCAGCTGCTCAAGCAGTTCGAGGGTAAGGCGCCGGGTACTGTGGCTGATGACTATAAGCTGTACCAACAGTGGGGCGTGGATGTGCGTTTTGTGCAGCCTGGCCTGTGCGGCTGGGAGGGCAGTAGCGTCATCCTGGAATCCGGTAAGCGTCATCTGGATAAGGTGAATAGTCTCCAGCACGGTACTGGTCCCCTGGATCGAGTGCGTATTGCTTTGGCGCCGAAGAAGCGTATTACAAATGCTAAGAACGCCCTGGAAGCCACTCTTGATGAGGTAAAGCAGCGTTTCTCGCGGTAACCTAAACTGTAACCTCCCCACCATCCACCTATGTGAAGGAACGCTGTGAACGATCTGCCCCTGCTCGGCCCTGCTGAGATTCGCGAGCTTGCCGAGATGCTCGGTATTCGTCCTACGAAGACTCTTGGGCAGAACTTTGTGATTGACCCCAATACGATTCGTCGTATTGTCAACGCGGCAGAGATTTCACCGGAGGAGACGGTGCTGGAGGTCGGCCCGGGCCTGGGTTCGCTGACTCTCGGTATCCTGGACGCTGCGAAGGACATGGTGGCGGTGGAGATTGACCCGCCGCTGGCTCAGCAGCTTCCGCACACGATTGAGAAGTTCCGCCCCGAGAAGGCGGACGATATTGACGTGGTGCTCATGGATGCTCTGAAGGTCACCGAGCTGCCGCGCACTCCGGATGCTCTGGTAGCGAACCTGCCCTATAACGTGGCGGTTCCGGTGCTGTTGCACCTGTTTGCGCAGTTCCCGAGCATTCGTCACGCCCTGGTGATGGTTCAGGATGAGGTCGCCGATCGCCTGTCCGCAACCCCGGGTTCGAAGATTTACGGTGTGCCCTCGGTGAAGGCCAATTGGTATGCCGAGGTGTATAAGGCGGGCGTGATTGGCAAGAACGTGTTCTGGCCTGCGCCGAAGATTAACTCGGGCCTGGTGGGTTTCCGCATGCGCGAGGAGCCTCTTTCTACCGTTGACCGTGACCTGGTGTTCACGATTGTGGATGCCGCTTTCGCTCAGCGCCGTAAGACTCTGCGCGCTGCGCTGAGCTCCTGGGCGGGTTCGGGTGCGCGTGCGGAGCAGATTCTGGTGGCTGCCGGTATCGCTCCGACGGAACGCGGTGAGAAGCTGGATATTCACGGCTTTATCCGCATTGCGGAGGCTTCGCTGACTATTCCGGCTGAGCCCGTAGCGGAGTAGCTTCTTCCCGCTCTGAATTTTCACTGACGTTCTCACGCGAGTTCCCGCGCGAAAGGTGTATGCGCTGATGAGTACCCAGGTCGCTATTTCGGTTGATGCTCCCGGTAAGGTCAATCTGTACCTCGCCGTGGGGGATGTCCGCCCGGACGGCTACCACCCGTTGACTACGCTTTTTGCGGCGGTCTCTCTAACGGAGACCATCACGGTCTCTGAGGGGCAGACACCGGGGCTGAGCCTGAGCATGGATATTGTGCCCGGCTCCCTGGTGGATCAGCAGATGCAGGCGGGGCAGTTCGACCCTGCCGCTGTGCCGATGGATGAGCGGAATCTTGTGTACCGTGCCGCCGAGCTAATCCTTGCGGAACACGGTATTGAATCTGCCCCGGCGCTGCACCTGCATATTGCGAAGGCTGTGCCCGTGGCAGGCGGCATGGCTGGCGGCTCAGCGGACGCGGCTGCCGCCCTCATTGCTACGGACCGCTACCTGCACACAACCGGCCGCACCGATGCGCTCCTGACCCAGATGGATTATGAGCGTCTCGCCGCGCAGCTGGGCGCCGATATTCCCTTTAGCGTGCGCGCCGCGCTCGGGCAGACCCTCGCCCTGGGGCAGGGGACCGGTACCGAGCTGCAGAACGTTGCGGCGCCTCGGGAACCTCTGCACCTGGTAATCGTTGCCGCGCAGTTTGGCCTCTCAACCCCCAGCGTATTCAAGCAGCTGGATGCGGGCCGTGCCTCGGGGCTGTACCCTGCCTCCGGTGAGCTGGTGGAACCTGCAGAGCTTCTGTCCGCACTGAGCTCCTATGACGGTTCGGAGGCGGCGTTCGCCTCCTTGGCGCCGCTGCTCCGTAACGACCTGCAGGCTCCAGCGCTGTCCTGCGCCCCGCAGCTTGAACAGACCCTGAACCTGCGCGATAGCGAGGGCGTGTATGCGTCCCTGGTGTCCGGTTCCGGTCCGACGGTGCTGCTGCTGGTTTCTTCGCAGGCTCGGGCGGAGGCTCTTGCGTCCGCTCTTCGCGCTACGGGCAACCACGCTGTGAGTGCGGTCAGTGCGGTTCTGCATCATTAGTAAAGACACTGTTGTTTTGACATCCACGGCGAAGACGGCAGATTACATGGCGAAGTACGCTCAAGCCGATAGCTACCGCTGTTGCGGAGGGGTGAATATATACACAAATGCCGGTTCTAGATTGAATCTAGAACCGGCATTTTTCTATGTCTATAGACCTTAGCCCAGCAGTTCGGAGAGCTCGAGCCAGCGCATTTCTAGCTCGTCAATCTCATCCTGAAGGGTCTGCTGCTGCTCGCCGAGTGCCGCCAAACCGGCGTAGTCCGAGGCATCGTGTGCGCTCATCTGCTCGGAGAGCTTCTCCTGCTCTGCAGTGAGCTTGGTGAGGCGGCGCTCAATCGCACCAGATTCCTTCTGTGCCGCACGTAGCTCGGCACCGGAGACCTTCGGGGTATCCGGCTCAGCAGAAGCCTGCGCCGAGGAGGCGGCACGTGCCTGTGCGCTACCGGCGGCAGAACCGCCAGCACCGGCTGCAGAGAGCGCCAAGTACTCGTCCACACCGCCGGGCAGGTGACGGAACGAACCGTCAATCACGGCGTACTGCTGATCGGTGACGCGTTCCATGAGGTAACGGTCGTGGCTGACCACCAGCAGGGTACCCGGCCAGGTGTCCAGCAGGTCCTCCATTGCGGCGAGCATATCGGTGTCCAGGTCGTTGGACGGCTCGTCGAGAATTAGCACGTTCGGCTCATCCAGCAGAATCAGCATGAGCTGAAGGCGACGCTTCTGACCACCCGAAAGGTCCTTGACCGGGGTAGACAGCTGCGCGCTCGTAAAGCCCAGACGCTCCAGCATCTGCGAAGGAGACAGCTCCTTACCATCGGCAATGTAGCTACGCTTCTTACGGCCAATCACATCCGAGACGCGGTCGTTGGCGACCTCGTTGAGCTCATCGAGCTGCTGGGTCAGGGTCGCAATCTTCACGGTCTTACCGTGCTTGACGCGGCCCTCGGTCGGTTTCAGGTCGCCAGTCACCAGAGAAAGCAGAGTGGACTTACCCGCGCCGTTCACACCCAGGATGCCGGTGCGCTCGCCGGGAGCAATACGCCAGGTGACCTTCTTCAGCACGGGGCGCTTGCCGTCGGGCATCGAGGGGTCGTCGTAGACGACGGAGACATTTTCGAGGTCGACCACGTCCTTGCCGAGGCGGGAGACTGCCATCTTCTTCAGCTCCACGGTGTCACGCACCGGCGGGACATCCGCAATGAGGGCGTTGGCGGCATCAATGCGGAACTTCGGCTTAGAGGTACGCGCGGGCGCACCGCGGCGCAGCCAGGCGAGCTCCTTGCGCATCAGGTTCTGACGCTTCGCCTCCGCTGCGGCTGCCTGGCGGTCACGCTCCACACGCTGCAGAATATACGCCGCGTAGCCGCCCTCGAAGGGTTCGACGATGCGGTCGTGCACTTCCCAGGTGTCGGTACAGATTTCGTCGAGGAACCAGCGGTCGTGGGTGACGACCATGAGTCCGCCAGCATTCTTGGACCAGCGGGACTTCAGGTGGTTAGCGAGCCAGGTGATGGCTTCAACATCCAGGTGGTTGGTGGGCTCGTCGAGCATGAGCACGTCCCACTCCTGCGCGAGTAGGGAGGCGAGCGCTACGCGTCGACGCTGACCGCCGGAAAGAGAGGAAACCGGTGCGTCCCAGGGCAGATCGGAGACCAGACCGGAGATAACGTCGCGGATGCGCGCCTGGGATGCCCACTCGTATTCGGGGGTGTCTCCCACAATCGCGTAGCCGACCGTGTGGTCGTCGTCGAGTACGTCGGACTGGTCGAGGTAGCCGATGCGGGTGCCGCCGCGCACGGTGACGCGGCCGGAGTCCGGTTCGAGCCGGCCGGCAAGGATCTTCATGAGGGTGGACTTGCCGTCGCCGTTACGGCCGACAATACCGATGCGGTCGCCTTCGTTCAGACCGACGGTGATGCCTTCAAAGATGGTTCGGGTAGGGAATTCGAGGTGCAGCGATTCGCCGCCAAGTAGATGTGCCACGCCTTCTAGGGTACAGGGTGAGTCTTCGGTTCAAGTAGCGCCCCAAGCTTTGATGAGGGGCTACATCAGTGTTGAGAAATGCCGCGGGGTTTTGCCTGGGTGCGCGGCGAGGTTGAGGGCAGATATTTGATAAACTGAGGAAAGCATTTCCTGCATTGCGCTGTTCTGTGCCCAAAATGGCGGCTAACGACGGTGATGACCTTCGGGGGACTCATCGGTGATGTATGGATAATCCGCCATGGTGTAATGGCAGCACAGCGGCCTTTGGAGCCGTTTGTCTAGGTTCGAGTCCTAGTGGCGGAGCGTAAGCACTCAACGGCACCGTTGATAGAGAGTTGGCGGTCCGCGCTCACTCCTCACTCTTACAACCTCGTCTAAGGAGTCTTCCCAGTGAATACTGAACTGGCACCCTCTGCAGTGATTGTTCTGGCTGCAGGCGCTGGTACGCGCATGAAGTCCGCTACCCCCAAGGTTATGCACGGTATTGGTGGTCGATCCATGGTTGAGCATGCTGTCGCTGCTGCACGCGATCTGAACCCCGAGCGCCTCGCTGTTGTGGTACGTCACCAGCGCGATAAGGTTGCTGAGCATGTGCTTGCGTTTGACCCTGAGGTAACCATCGTTGATCAGGATGAGATTCCGGGTACCGGCCGCGCTGTTGAGGTCGGTCTGAACGCCCTGGATGCGCAGGCACCGGTCTCCGGCACCGTCCTGGTGACCTACGGTGACGTTCCCCTGCTGCGCACTGAGACTTTGCGCGAACTGATTGCCTTCCACGAGGACGACAAGAACTCCGTAACCGTCCTGACCACCCACATTGATGAGCCCGGCGCCTACGGCCGTATTGTCCGTAACCAGGCTGGCGAAGTGACCGCCATCGTTGAGGCGAAGGACGCTTCCCCCGAAGAACTCGAAATTACCGAAATTAACTCCGGTATTTACGCTTTTGACGCCGCTGTTCTGCGTGAGGCACTGCTCGAGGTGACCACCAACAACGCACAGGGCGAGAAGTACATTACCGACGTTCTGTCCATCGCTCGTTCTAAGGGCTACCGCACCTCCGCTCTGGCTATTGAGGACCGCTGGGAGGTCGAGGGTGCTAACGACCGCGTGCAGCTGGCTCAGCTGGGTCGTATGCTCAACAACCGCATCCTTGAGGCTCACATGCGTAACGGCGTGACCATTGTTGATCCTGAGAACACTTGGGTTGACGTCACCGTCACCATTGAGAACGACGTAACCCTGCTGCCCGGTGTGCAGCTGCACGGTTCTACCACCGTCGCTACCGGCGCTACCATTGGCCCGGACTCCACCCTGACTGACATGACCGTCGAGGCTGACGCTACCGTCATCCGCGCGCATGGCCACGGCGCTGTCATTGGCGAAGGTGCAACTGTTGGCCCCTTCGCATACCTGCGCCCCGGTACCACCCTGGGCAAGGACGCTAAGCTTGGCACCTTCTGCGAGGCTAAGAACTCGCAGATTGGCGATGGCGCAAAGATTCCGCACCTGTCCTACGTTGGTGACGCCACCATCGGTGAGGGCGCGAACATTGGTGCTGGATCTATTTTCGCGAACTACAACGGTCTGGTGAAGAACCGCTCCGTTATCGGCGCGCACGCCCGTATGGGTTCTGCGGGCATTTACGTTGCACCTGTTACCGTCGGTGACGGTGCCTACTCCGGCGCGGGCGCGCTGATTCGTAAGGATGTTCCTGCTGGCGCCCTCGCCTACTCTGAGACTTCCCAGCGCACCATCGATGGCTGGGTTCTGAAGAACCGTGCCGGTACCGAACCCGCCGAGGCCGCTAAGGCTGCTGGCGCGCAGGAACCGGCAGAATCCTAATTCGAGGAAAGAACAACACCATGAGTAGCGAGATTACCAACCCCGGTGAGCGCAAGCTTGTAGTGGTCTCCGGTCGAGCACACCCCAAGCTTGCCGAGGAGATTGCGCAGGCACTTGATCACGACCTGCTGCCCACCTCCGCATACACCTTCGCCAATGGCGAGACCTACGTCCGTTTTGAGGAGTCGGTGCGCGGTGCGGACGCTTTCGTGATTCAGTCGCACCCGGCACCCATCAACGAATGGCTCATGGAGCAGCTCATTATGATTGATGCACTCAAGCGTGCATCTGCTCGCTCTATTACCGTGGTGTCTCCTTTCTACCCCTATGCTCGTCAGGACAAGAAGCACAAGGGTCGTGAGCCTATCTCGGCACGTCTGATTTCGGACCTGTACAAGACTGCAGGTGCTGACCGCCTGATGTGCGTGGATCTGCACACTTCGCAGATTCAGGGTTTCTTCGACGGTCCGCTGGATCATCTCTTCGCGATTCCGGTTCTGGCTAAGCACATCCGTGAGCGCGTTGAGGATCTGTCGAACGTGACCGTTGTGTCCCCGGATACCGGTCGTGTGCGTGTGGCTGAGCACTGGGCTGACCTGCTGGACGGCGCACCCCTGGCGTTCGTGCACAAGACCCGCGATATTAACGTCCCCAACCAGGCTGTTTCTAAGACTGTTGTGGGTGACATCGAGGGTCGTACCTGCGTGCTGATTGACGACATGATTGACACCGGCGGCACCATTGCTGGCGCCGTGAAGGTCCTCATGGACAAGGGCGCGAAGGAAGTTATCATCGCGGCAACCCACCCGGTTCTGTCCGATCCGGCTGCTGAGCGTCTGTCTCAGTGCGGTGCTGTGGAGGTCATCGTGACTAACACCCTGCCCGTGCCGGAAGAGAAGCAGTTCGATAACCTGACTATTCTCTCCATTGCTCCGTTGATTGCTCGCGCTATCCGTGAGGTCTTCGACGAGGGTTCTGTGACCGAGATTTTCGATCACTAGGCTTCTAAAGCCTAACGAAAATCCCCCGCTGACTGTTGGTCGGTGGGGGACTTTCTGCTATTGAGGCTAGCTAAGTTGTAGAGGCTAAAGCTAACCCGGTTGGAACAGATATCTGTCCCAACCGGGTTAGCGCTGTATTTAGCCTCGTATGTTTAGCGGTGTGCGTTTAGCGGTGTGCCTGTGCGAGCCAGGGCAGAATGATGCGCAGGGACTGCTCCACCTCGTCCACTGCAACCTTCGCTGCTGCGGGGCCGCGGCGGTAGGGGTCTTCCAGCCTATCGGTATCAAGCGGGCGGGCACCGTAGGAGTAGAGATAAGACAGCGGCTCGGCGCGGCGTGCATCCTCGCGGATACGTGCAACCTGCTTGAGGAGCTTAATCTTGGCGTGGTGCTGGGGCCACTCGCGCACAATCCAGTCGGCGTGCACCTTCTCGGCTACCAGGATGATGGTGGCGTTCTCAATAATCTGTTCGTTGAGCTGGCGGGATGCGAAGCCCCCCGGGTTGTAGCCTCGCTTGATGAGTTCGTTGGCTACGTGTTCGTAGACGCCGTGGCCGACGAGGGCGCCGGTGCCTGCGCTGGAGAAGATCCACTTGTCTTCCAGACCGTACTCGGCGGCAAGGTGCTTGGAGATGACCTCGCCGGATGCGCTGCGGGCAATGTTACCGGTGCACACGAAGAGTGCTTCGAAGGGGCCGTCTTTGCCGGTGCTGTCGGTACGGTTGAGAGTCTTGGGGGAGAACTTGAAGAGCGGGGTGCGTTCGCTGCGGGAGTTAGTAACGGGGGAGGAGTGTGCGTTTCCTGCGCTCTGGCTGTTGGCTTCTTCCGGGTTGGCGAGCTCTTCGGCATCAACGGTGGGCGCGTTATGCTGGCCCACGCGGATAATGCTGGGGCCTGCGGGCTTGCCGTCTACGTCGAGAATGTCACCGGGGGTAGCCTCGATATCGGTGTGGGTGAGGGGCTGTGCGGAGACGGTTGCAGTGCCGTCGGCACTGAGCTCTTCTTCGGGAGTGACTTCCTGAGCGGCTACCTCGGAGGGGGAACGGACTTCGTAGTCTCCGATGGCTTCGCGGAGTGAACCGTCGGGGGTGATGGTACGGCCGGCA
>NZ_KV808305.1:159713-207106 GCF_001812205.1 Rothia sp. HMSC069C10 | reverse complement strand
CCGTCGGGGGTGATGGTACGGCCGGCAACCCCGCGGCGGTTCTTACCCGCCAGTTCGGGGTTGCTCTTAATGAGGGAGCGGACTCCGTCGGCAATATTTGCGGAGGGAGAGGCGGCGGTTGCCTGCTGCTCCTCGGTGGTTTCTGCGGAGTTGGTTTTGTCCTCGGAGGAGCCCCAAGCGTACTTGTCCTTGAGGGACTTAATGTTGAAGATGCCCATCAAAAAGCCTTTTCTAATTGACGTACCCAACAGTGAACAGGGAAGCCGGAAGTGTCGGGTTGGTTGAATGAATAGTATCTATCATACCGAGTTACTTGCACCTTCAACGGTTCCTTTTCCTGTGTGTGGCGAATAACCCTACAAGTCAGTGGAAGAGCCGCAGCGTTCGTAGAAACTTCTGTTTAAAAATGACCTAAAGTACAGAAAACTCTCCAAAGCTAAAGAAAGCTTGCATGCTAGAATTATGCCTAGACTCTACTCATCACTCCTCAATTACATGGGCCCGTCTGCAATTTGTGACGGGTCGAGAAAGGCATCATGAACCTTCTCTCAAAAATCCGCTCAGAATTGGGTCAGCTTAGTTATTCCTTTAAACGGCGAAACACCCCTAAACTCTGGCGAGATCAGGTTGAAGCCATTCGTTTTCTCAAAGTCCATAACCTTCCTGCACCGCATCTTAAAGGTCCTCGTCAGGAAGTGTGGGCTGTTTCTGTCGTTAAGAACGAGCTAGATATTTTGCCCTCTGTGCTCGACCATTTTTTTGCTCAGGGAATTGATCGGATTATTGTTGCCGACAACCTCTCGACTGATGGTACTCGTGAGTACTTGCGTCAGCGAGCAAACGAGGATTCGCGACTTATCTTTGCTGAAGATAACTGCGACCGACATATTCAGTCTGAGAAGATAACCTATCTTTCGCACTTGGCTTGGCGTAGTGGTGCTCGCTGGATTATTCCTTTTGACGGTGACGAATTCTGGTACGCGGAGGATGAGAAGCTTGGTGATTTCCTACGTAATGCACCCGATAACATGGGCATCTACTATGCCGGATTCCACCACACTGTGCCTACCGTTGATTCGCCAGAGAACATCGTCGACACCGAATTGGTGATGGACGCTTCCTATCCCTTCCCGGGTAAGTGCGCTTTCCGTTCCCACCCCTTTGCCGTGGTAATCCCCGGCAACCATGATGTGTGCCGCCTCGGTGATATTGAGCAGCGACTTGAGATTGTTCACCTGCAGTACCGAGGTATTGCTCAGATTGCGCGTAAGGTACGTGTGGGAACCGAGACCTCCCGTCGTACTGGTGAGGACCTGAGCTACTTTGCACCTCACTGGGAGGCGGGTAGCAAGCTCAGCGATGCTGAAATTGCTGAGGTATGGGAGAACATTTCGCATGGCCGCCCCGATGAGCGAATCAAGTTCGTAGCGGAAGGCCCGATTGTTCATGGTAAGTTCCTGAAATGGAACTACTGGAATGAAGACGGGTCAATCCCCAAGGGAGACGCCTAATGGCGGCGCCCGCACGACCCTCCTCCAGGATTATGCTAGATTCGCTGACCGCGGTGCGCGGTCCCGCAGCACTTCTCGTGTTCGGTTACCACGTTATCCACGGTACGCAGTGGGCTAACTGGATTCCGGGCGCGCGTCTCGGTTACGTGGGCGTTTCGCTCTTCTTTATTCTTTCTGGATTCGTGCTGGCATGGTCGTACAACAAGAATGCCGGTGCAAAGAGTTTCTACCTTCGTCGCTTTGCGAGGGTATACCCCCTGCACTTCTTCTTCTACTGCGTGGCGTTGATGGGTCTTCTGCTGTTTGGGGTGTCTAACTCTGCTGGAAACCTCAACCCGCTAAGCGCTTTGCTGAACCTAGTTCTGCTACAAGCGTGGGTGCCCTCTTGGGAGGTTATCTTCTCGAATAACGCGGTGAGCTGGTCTCTCTCCTGCGAGGCGTTCTTCTACCTCATGACCCCGTTCGTGTTGAACCGTTTGGATGGTATGCGCTACCGTGTGAAAGCTGCTCTACTGGGTGGTTGGTTCCTGCTGATGGCAACGGTCTCCTACATTCTGGCCGCCCAGTCGAACTTCATGGACGTGGTGGTGTATGCCAACCCGCTTCTGCGTTCAGGCGAGTTCGCACTCGGCCTGGCTCTGGGCCTCTTTGCTCTCATGGTGCGTGATGGTTACCGCGTTCCTGTGATTCGTGGCTACCACTGTTTGGCGATGATTACTCTGGCTCTTGGGGCCATGTATGTCAGCTCAAAGTTCTACTTGCTTCAGACGGCTCATGGCCTGTTGCTGGCACCGGTTTGGGCGGTATTGATTCTTGTACTGGCTCTCTGGGATATTCGGCGTTCTACCATGCCTCGTGAAAAGAACCTGTTCTGGAAGGCTGCCGTTATTGCCGGTGAGGCGAGCTTCGCTTTTTACCTGGTGCATGAGCTGGTGCTGGCATACGTGCGATCGGCACCTTTGGCTGCCTCCGCTCACGGCGGTATAACGGGTCTGCTGTATGTCGTAATTTCTCTTATCATCGCGAGCATTCTCGCGCTTCTGGCTCATTATTTTATTGAGCGTCCGGCTCATCGATTTATTGTGAAAAAATATTCACAGAAGGTATAGGTCTTATTGTGAAGAGTGTTTACTCTAAAATTCGGGTTTTTTTCCCGGGCAAAAAGTTTAGGCTCCTGGTACTAAACGTTTTGGGTCTCTTTGCGGTATCGCTTTTTGAGATGCTTGGTGTGGCTCTCGTACTTCCTCTGGTGAACCTCGCCATGGGAACCCCACGTGAAGGCTTCATCCTGAAAGTTTCTAACTTCTTCGGCGATCCGGATACCCCCACCCTAATCGTTATCTTCGGCGTGGCTCTCGTCGCAGCGTTTGTTTTCAAGGGTGTCTTCTCCCTAATTATTCGTCGCTGGAGCCTCGGCTTTATCGCCACCCAGCAGAGCGCCGTTTCAGTGACTCTGCTAAACCGCTACATGCGTGAGCCCTACCTGGACCACCGTAAGCGCGGTACCGCCCCGGTGCTGAACTCCGTAAATGATGTGGTGGGCCAGGCCTACGGCACCTTCGTCAACGGTGTGCTTGGCTTTATCGGTGACCTACTGTCAATTATTGTGTTGATGGTAATGCTACTAGTCATTATGCCGGTGCCCGCTCTTCTCGCCTTTATCTACTTCGGCCTGGCTTCGTTCGTGCTACAGGCTCTGCTCAAGCGCAAGAATCGCGAACAGGGCGTCATCGTACTGAACGCGACTAAGGGTGCGCTGGACGCAGCTATCGAAGCTGTAGTGGGCTTCCGTGAAATCCGCATGTACGGTGTGACTGAACGCTACACCTACCGCTACCAGGAAAAGCGAATTGACTCTGTGAATGCGTCGATGCGTAGTGCTTTCCTCTCCGATTTCCCGAAGTACACCTTGGAAATCATCTTCATTGTTGGTATTGCTGCTCTCTTGGCCTTTATGAGCGCTACGCAAGGTGCTGATAGCACTGGCTACTTGCTTCTCTTTGCTGGTGCCTGCATTCGTATTTTGCCTAACTACACCCGTATGGTTGCCTCTCTTGGTAGCATCCGCGCAGGTGAACATGCCAGCGAGAAACTGTTGGAAGAGCTTGAACACCTTACTCCTGAAGAGCGTATGTTCAAGATGCCCTCTGCACCGGTCGTCCCGAAGAACCTCGACTACATCAATAAGAGCATTGAGCCGGTTAATATCCAGATTGATAATCTGACCTTCCAGTACCCTGACGGTGATAAGCCTGTGCTGAAGGACATCACCCTTGACATCCCGATGGGTTCCTCAATTGCTTTTGTGGGTGGTTCTGGCTCGGGTAAGACTACGTTGATTGATCTGATTCTTGGTCTCTTCGCGCCGACTCAGGGACAGGTTTTGCAGAACGGCAAGTCGATTCTGCAGGATTTGCCGGGCTGGCATCAGCGTATCGGCTATGTGCCGCAGGATGTTTTCATCGCTGACTCAACTGTTCTGGAAGCGGTTGCTTTTGGCCTCTTGCCCGAAGAAATTGACGTGGAACGCGTCAAGTACTGCCTCGAGGTGGCTGCTCTGACTGAGGTCATCGATTCCCTGGAGAATGGCCTGGAAACTAAGATTGGCTACAACGCTACCCGTTTGTCGGGTGGCCAGAAGCAGCGTCTGGGTATCGCCCGTGCTCTGTATCGTAACCCGAGCGTGCTCATCCTTGATGAGGCTACCAGCGCGCTGGATAACGAGACCGAGCACAAGATTACGAAGACCATCGAACGTATTTCTAAGGATATTACGGTCATTATCGTGGCTCACCGTCTGTCGACGGTTCGCAATGTTGACCAGCTGGTCTATCTCTCTAAGGGACGAATTGCTAATCAAGGCACCTTCGCTGAGGTGCAGCGATCAAACGCAGAGTTCGCTAACCTGGTGAAGCTGGGGCAGTTGCCGGATTAGTCTCATAGACTGCATATCTAAAGTAGAAGGGGCTCTCGTCACGAACGAGAGCCCCTTCTTTTGCTACAGCATGTTTATGTTGTATTTTTTACCGTCTGGAAAGGTCCTTGTTAAATACCTGTAGCCGTCTTCTCTTTGAGCAAATGAACGATTTCTTTAAACTCTTGAGGTAAAGACCCAATAGGTGTAAGAGGGCCGGTTGGATGCCAAGTGACGGTTTTATGGTTAACCTCGCCGCGCAAAAGTGCTTCCCACAGGGGGGTAGCACTTTCAATGGTTATATCACCATTACGTCTCCAATGGTAGCCCATATCTTCAGGCAGATCGGTGGCTTCCAACGCCTTAGCCCCTTGACGTAGCTTGCGAGTAAATTGTTCCTTTGAACGCCAGGGGTAGTGGATGATAGCAACTTCATTAAGCTTCTGCTTACCCGGTGCAATGACCTCATGGTTACCCATTTTGATAACGGCATTTTCCCAGCGTGAGAAACACACTTTCAGGTCCCAGTGGGGAGTTGGATCAACCCTGAGACTAGGTCCTTCAATACTGGGAAAAACGTTGTACAGCTTCGTCAGTTCGATAGTGCGCCCCTTTTGCGAGCGTAGGACTTCCGATAGCGGAGCTGAAACACCATACCAAAATTCATCAGCGTCGAACGGGATAATCCATTCAGCGCCCGCCTCCATCACCCGGTCAGCAAGCCAGGTCATTTTCTCTGATTGGTAGTAGGCTAGTTCGCGGTCCTGAATAACGTGCACAGGTAGGATCTTGCTGATTTCGAGCAGTATCTCATAGGTCCCGTCTGAAGAGCCATTATCGGCTGCTAAGATATGGTCCACACCTTGATCGAGTAGATGTCGGATTGTCTGCTCGACGATATCTGCTTCGTTCTTCACCATGGTTATGCCCCATATAAAGGGGCCGGAGGGGAGAACCGTGTGGGTAAATGTTTTGTTGAGCGAAGCGTAACGTTCTTTAAACTCAGAACTATCGCGACGCGCAATGGCTTCGCGTTTTTTAGCGTGATTAATTTTCAGCAGGAAAAGCTGGTGCTTGAGGGATTTGAGAGTGTTAATCACAGCTGCTCACCCGTAATCCAGTTTTTACCTTCGGGGTGATGCACAGCAACCCAATGAGTGCGGTGCATCTTTGGACGACTCTGATAGATATGAGCATCTTTTGGAAGAACTTGATGAATATCAGGGGAAAGGACGAGCTTTTGGGTCAGTAACTCACCGATATAGGCACCCCAATAACCGAAAGTCGTGTTGGTCAGAATCAGGTAAGGGGCACTGGCCACAAGGGCCAGGTCATCGAACATGCCGGAACCCTGCTTTTCAAAGATACAGGGTGCTACTGAGTTCAGGTGTGAGAGGTTTTCCTCGCACCACTGAAGATCATCTGATACAAAAATAATCTTTGAAGGAGTTACGGTATCCTGAAGTTTCTTCAGTGCTTCCTCCACATAGGTCACCGTATCAATTCCGAAAACCTCATTAATTTGAGGCACAGAATAGTAATCGCCACGGCGAATGTTAATGACGAGAGAATTTTCATCCACTATGTCCTGCATTCTTGCAAGGCGCTCGCTAAAGGACTCTGAAGAAAGAAGGTACTCGCGAATAAAAAAGTGCAAATCTTCTTCGCTGATATCCTTCTCAATATCCGTCGGGAAGTAGCCGCTACGGCGGGTAAAGAACGTATACTCTGACGAAGGAGCCGTAATGGAGGCAAGCTTCGGGAACTCCTCGGTCCATGCCTCCATCCCGGGACCATAGAGCAAAGATGCTTTGTCGGTGCCGTGATGGCGGAGAGTAGCCGCGCGGGCCCATAGATACAGCCAATTGCCTCCCCGGGAGATAGGGTAGGAAAGGAGAATAAATTTTTCACCGCGACGTAGAAGGTTAATATATTTCCCCAAATACTTATGGCGAATAGAGCTGTAAGCTGCAGTGACAGCACGTTTGAAAGCGGGTTGCTGAACAGTGTATACGGCGACCCTTTCTGATTCATTGATGGGTTGGATATCAGAATCCACGAGAAAGTCCCCTTTCGAATGTGTAAGATGGCGAGTTGATAGTGGGTGAGTATTTGTTACCTGTATAGGTAATCGAAAAGTGCAGCTGAAAAAGTAGTGAAGTTGTATAATCCTAGAGACGATAGCACCCACCGCTACGGTGGTTTCTATTATCCCTCTCACTCAAGAAAGATTGTAATACATGACCTTCCTTCCCCGCGTTTCTGCGGTTATTCCTTTCTACGGCGAGCCGGAACCGGTTCTTGCCATTATTGACACTCTGCGTACTCAGCAGGGCATTGACCCCGCCGATATCGAGATTATTGTCTCTGATGATGTTTCTCCCACCCCCTTCCCCGAGGTTGAGGGTGTGACCGTGGTTCGCCGCCCCGTCAACGGTGGTTTCGGTAAGGCTGTGAACTCCGGTGTTGCTGCCGCGACCGGTGAATGGGTTTTCATCCTCAACAGCGACCTGGAGCTGGATAACAGCTTCGTCTCGCGTATGCTTGCAGCCGTGGAACGCCACGGCGAGATCCTGGCTAGCCCGCAGATTATTGGCCACGACGGCAAGCAGCAGTGGGTGGCTCGCAAGTTCCCCACCGCGGCACATGTGGCGTGGGAATGGTTCACTCCGCTGGCTCGTTTCAAGCCGACCAACTGGTGGCACCGCGGTGTTGGCCACGATGTTGAGGCCTGCACCGGCACCTCGGACGCGAAGGTCGACTGGGTTATGGGTGCGTGCATGGTTGTTCCTCGTGCGACCTTCAACCGCATTGGTGGCATGGATGAGCGTTTCTACATGAACAGTGAAGAGGTGGACTTCCAGTATCGCCTCTCGAACGCTGGTGTGGATCGTTACCTGATTCCTTCGGTGACTGTAACCCACGAGGGTGGCGGATCTTCGCCTTCTGAGCGTCGTGTACAGTGGCTGACCACTGCTCGTTTCATTTATGCGGATAAGTGGGGCTGGGAGAAGAAGCTTGCTGTTGCTCTGCGTGCTACCAGCTACGCGAACTTCCTGGTGAACTCGGTACGCGGCCTGCGCAATAAGGACGTGGATGCTCGTGGCTTCCTTGCCACCGAGCTGGAGCGTATCGCCAAGGCAGAGCGCCGCGAGAACTAGACGCGAAACGTGCGGAATCTACAGCGGTAGTTCCGCAAGATTTTGAACGCGACATCACAGAAGGCACATATAGAACGTAGGAGGCGACACAGTGCACTCGAGTGTGTCGTCTCCTGCTTTCGTTGTAAAATTTCAGTAGGTATGTTTTGCCTCAAGTTCTAGGTGAAACTTTCCGTTCCTCTTCACTCCAACACATAGCACCGCACGGTTTTACCCTGCGGGTTCGTATAGCAAACGCCGACAGGATTCAATCCTCATATGACTCAGCCCAAACTTCTACTGCTCTCGCCCGCATTCCACGGGTACTGGAAGGCAATTCAGGCATCTCTGGAAGTGCACGGATACGAAGTGCGCACCCACATCTACGATGCGCCGGGTACTCTGCCCGAGCGTATCCTCAACAAGCTTGCCCACGAGCTGCCCGAGAAGTACCGCCCCGAAAGCTTCGCGGCTCAGGCAACTCGAAAGGCTATTGACGCTTTCAACGAGTTCCGCCCCGATATTGTGCTGGTCATTAAGGGCGACATGCTCTCCCGCGAATGGTGGGACCTGCTGGAAACCTCCGGCGTTCGCTACGGCACCTGGCTCTACGACGAGATGCGCCGCATGAGCTACACCGAAGAGGACCTGCACCACCTGGGTTCGCTGGCAAGCTACAGCCCGCTGGACGCGCAGCACCTGCGCGAGCAGGGCTTCGAGGTGCTCGACATGCCCAACGCCTATGACACCCACTGCCCGGTTATTCCCGTGCGTGAGGACTCCATCAACTTCGTGGGCGCCAAGTACCCCAACCGCGAGGAGACCCTGCAGGCCCTCGTCGCCGCCGGTCTGCCGGTTCGCGCGTACGGCCGTGCCTGGTCGCGTCACCCCTACGATATTCTGCGCACCAAGCAGTTCAAGGACTCCGGTGTTCCCGCCGGCCGCGACATCGACCGCTCCGAGGCGTACGGCATTATGGCGTCCTCCCCGGCAACGCTGAACATCCACAATAACCAGGATGGCTTCACCATGCGTACCTTCGAGGCGCCCGGCGTTGGCGCCCTGCAGGTGATTGACCGCCCCGACGTGGACCGCTACTACATTCCGGGTGAAGAGGTTTTGGTGTACGAGAGCATCGATGAGCTCATCGAGATTTGTACCCGCATTTTCCGTGACCCGAAGTGGGCGCGAAAGATTCGTGAAGCCGGTCAGAAGCGTACTCTGGCCGAGCACACCTTTGATCAGCGCGTCAAGATTTTGGAGCAGCTATGGGCCTAACCTATCCCCTCGACATTGATGCATGGGCCGCCTGGCAGAAGCGCCAGAATACCCTGCGTTGGGCTAAGGGCGAGGCCCGCAGCCTTATCGGACGTCTGCGCGGGGGCGCGGCTGAACAGGAAGCACCTGTTGGCGGTGTTCTCTACACCCGCGGCGCTGTACCCCGCGTGCTCATCGTGCTCGATTCTTTCTCCCCGACGAGCCGTAACTCCCTGCTGGAGCCGCTCAAGTACCTCGAGAACGTGGGCGTGGCCCTGTGGGTCCCCGAGGACGCCTCGGAGTACCTCAACGGCCAGTACGCCACCGAGCGTTACGGCCGTGATGCCTGGACCGAGCAGGAAGTGACGGGCGACCAGCTGCAGGGGCTCCTGCCCGGTGTGCGCGTGGTCCTTTCCCTCGGCCACTACCTGGCCCGCGGCGCGGCCGCCTACGAGTACTCTCGCGCGATCGGCGCTGAGTACTGGGTTGTTCAGCACGGCCTGCTGGTGCCTCAGGCACCGCCGCTACCGGTTGGATGCACCCTGCTGGCTTTCAGCGAAGCGGACGCCCAGTTCTGGGCATCGGGTCGCCGCGATGTGACCACCCATGCGGTGGGTTCGCAGCTACTCTACCTGGCGGCACAGAAAGCTGCCGGTGCTGAAGCGCAGAAGCAGAACGACCTGGAACCGATTTTCCTGGGACAGATGCACGGTGCGGAACTGCCGCGCGCATCCTTCGCGTACGCTTCCCACTCTTTCTTGAAGAAGTTTGGTGGAACCTACCGCCCGCACCCGAGCGAGAAGGACAAGCTGTCGGTGCTGACCCACAAGCTGTGGGAGAAGGAAGGTATCCGTATTGACCGCTCCGGTACCCCGCTGAACGAGGTACCGAACCCGGTGGTGTCCATCTTCTCTACCGGTGTTCTGGAGGCAGCGATCCGCGGAATCCCGGCGTGGGTATACCACCCTGCACCGCCGGCATGGCTGGTGGAGTTCTGGGACCGCTACGGCATGAACCAGTGGGGCCAGGAACCGACCCCGGCACCGGTTCAGCCGAAGAAGGAACCGGCACAGCGTATCGCTGAACTAATGATTGAAACTTTGGAGGCATAATGCGTATTCTCTGCGTCATTCCCGTGCGCGGTGGCTCGAAGGGCATTCCGCGTAAGAACCTGCGTCCTATCGCGGGTAAGCCGCTGGTTGCATGGACCATCGAGCAGGCACTGGCTGCTAAGGAAGAAGTAGCCGGCGAGCACGAGCTACGTGTTGTCGTCTCCACCGACGATGCTGAGTTGGCTGACATCGCCCGCGAGTACGGTGCCGAGGTGCCGTTCATTCGCCCGGCACACCTGGCTGAAGATACCACCGCAACCGAGCCGGTCATTGAGCACGCCATCGAGTTCTACACCGAGAACGGTTGGGAGCCCGAGGCTGTCATGCTGCTACAGGCAACCAGCCCCGTGCGTCTGCCCGGCACCCTGGCTCGTGCGGTCCGCCAGTTCGCTGAGAACGGTAAGGACTCCATGGTCGGTGTGATTCCGATTGGTCCGTTCATCTGGACCTGGCACGCAGACGGTGAGCCCACCGCGGCATTCGAGATTATGCATCGCCCGCGCCGCCAGGAACTGACCAAGGAAACCTTCCGCTACCGCGAGAACGGCTCGATGTACATCACCAAGACTCACGTGTACATGGACCACCACAACCGCCTTGCGGGTTACCCCGGCGGTACCATTGACTTGTTCATGCTGGACGAGGTCGAGGGCGTCGACATTGACGCACCGATTGACTTCTCCGTGGCAGAGCACCAGCTCACTCAGATCCTGGCCGAAGGCAAGTAACCTTCACCAGCGGCAGTACCTCGTCTGCCGCGCCCGGCTTGACCGGCACTCAGGCATTCAACTGAACACTCAAACGAAAAGGTCAAAATCGTGATTATTGAACGCAATATTGCCCCCTATGTGGTCTTCGCTGAAGACCCGATTCTCAACGCCCTGCAGAAGATTTCTGCTAACGGCCAGCGCATCATCTTCCTGGTGAACGAGTCCGGTATTCTGCGTGGTTCGCTCTCTGACGGCGACTTCCGTCGTTGGCTGATCGCTAACCCGACCGCATCCCTGGAGACTAGCGCCCTGGACGCTGCGAACACCAACCCGCAGACCGCACCGGCTGACGCTGACCCCGAGACCCTGCGCGGATACTTCGCGAAGGGCATCAACCACGTTCCGCTGACCGACGAGCGCGGTCACCTCGTGGCGCTGGCAATGGACGAGCAGGACGTTCTGCGCATTGGTAAGCACACCATCAGCGAGGATTCCCCCTCCTTCATCATTGCTGAGATTGGTAACAACCACCAGGGTAGCGTTGACTTCGCTAAGGAACTGGTGGACCTGGCTGTTGAGTCCGGCGCGGACGCTGTGAAGTTCCAGCTGCGCGACATGGACGCTCTGTACCGCCAGCGCGGCGCAGCAACCGCAGGTGAGGACCTGGGCGTTCAGTACACCCTGGACCTGCTGTCCCGCTTCTCCCTGACCGTTGACCAGATGTACGAGGTCTTCGACCACGTCAAGCAGCACGACATGGACATCATGTGCACCCCCTGGGACGCACCCTCCGTTCAGGCACTGGTTGACTACGGTATCCAGGGCATGAAGATTGCTTCTGCCGACCTGACCAACCACGAGCTGCTGCGCGACGTGGCTTCCCGCGGCCTGCCCATGCTGGTCTCCACCGGTATGAGCCGCGAAGAGGAAATCCGCGAGTCGGTTGCCCTGCTGCGTAACGCTGGCGCATCCTACGCTCTGCTGCAGTGCCAGTCCGCATACCCGGCACCCTTCAAGGACGTCAACCTTGCGTACATGGACCGCCTGGCTGAAATCGGTCAGTGCCTGGTCGGCTACTCCGGCCACGAGCGTGGCTACCACGTGCCGATTGCTGCTGTTGCTCGCGGCGCGAAGATTATCGAGAAGCACTTCACCACCGACAAGACCCTCGAGGGTAACGACCACACCGTCTCCCTGCTGCCCGAGGAATTCAAGGCAATGGTTCAGCAGATCCGTGAGGTTGAGACCGCTATTGGTTCTGCTGCTCCTCGCGAGGTGTCCACCGGTGAGCTGATGAACCGCGTGAACCTGGCAAAGTCCCTGGTTGCTACCCGCCACATCGCTAAGGGCGAGGTCGTGACCGAGGCTGATGTTGCTGTGAAGTCCCCCGGCCGCGGTCTGCAGCCGAACTACCTGCCGCAGCTGCTGGGCCGCACCATGCAGCGCGACGTTGAAGAAGGCTCGTTCTTCTTCGAGGGTGACCTGAAGGACGACCTGGTGACCCGCCGCGACTTCAAGTTCGACCGCCCCTGGGGTCTGCCGGTTCGTTACCACGACTACAAGCCGCTGATTGAAGAGGCTAAGCCGGACTTCCTGGAGTTCCACTTCTCCTACAAGGACCTCGAGATTAACATCGACGACGTCTTTGACTCCAAGCTGGACATGGGCTTCACCACCCACCTGCCCGACCTGTTCGCAGGTGACTTCCTGGTGGACCTCGCGTCCAAGGATCCTGAGGTGTGGGAGCGCTCCATCGCTGAGGTCCAGCGCACTATCGACATCACCCGTGACCTGACCCGCTACTTCACCGTAGACGAAGACCCGGTCATGGTTGTGACCATGGGTGGCTTCACCAAGGACAAGCACATCCCCGCTGCTGCACGTGCTGAGAAGTACGAGCGTATCGGTGAGGCTCTGAAGCGTCTGGACGCATCCGGCGTTCGCCTGGCTGCTCAGACTCTGCCCCCGTACCCCTGGCTGATGGGTGGTCAGCAGTACCACAACCTGTTCCTGGATCCGAAGGACACCGCAGAGTTCTCGCGTGCATTCGATACCGCACTCTGCCTGGATATCTCCCACACCATGCTTGCATGCAACTTCCTGAACATTCCGCTGTCGGAGGCTGTTGAGCAGCTGGCACCGCTGTCCATTCACCTGCACCTGGTGGACGGCACCGGCGTTGACGGTGAGGGCGTTCAGGTTGGCGAAGGCGATGTCGACTGGGCATCCCTGGGTAAGCAGCTGCGTGAGCTGGCGCCGAAGGCATCCTTCATTCCCGAAATCTGGCAGGGCCACATCAACAACGGTGAAGGCTTCTTCACCGCACTGGACCGCCTCGAAAAGTGGCTGTAGGATTAGCGTCTATGGCCAAGTCTCAGACCGTAAAAGCTCGGGAGGGTGAAATTCTGGATCAGAATTTCATTACTCCCGGGCGTTTCCGGGAGCTAGACGGGTTCCGTGGCCTGGCTGCTATTACCGTGGTGATTTATCACCTGGGTGTTCCGGCTACTCAAAATTACCCGCGAACCGCCCCCTCGCCTTACGATATTCCTCTGGGCGAGCTGGGTGTTCAGCTCTTCTTCATTATTTCTGGCTTTGTAATCCTGCTCAGCGCTATCAAGAGCGGGTCGGCACTGAAGTTCGCGGTTTCGCGTTTTTCTCGTATTTACCCGACATACTGGTTTGCGCTGGCTGTATCAGCGCTGGTGTATTTCATCTATGGAAACCCCGGACGCCATATTACGATTCCGCAGACCCTGATTAACACGACGATGTTGCAACGCTTCCTGCGTGTGGATAACGTGGATCAGGTGTACTGGACGCTGGCAGTTGAACTGCAGTTCTACGTGATGGTCGCCCTGTACCTGATTATCAGGAAGGGAAAGATTTACCGTGGGGAGCTGACTACGATTCTGCTTACCTGGTCGGTTATCGGTACGGCTCTGTGTCTGCTTTTCCACCCTGAGGCTTCTCTCGGTGGAGCACCGAAGATGATTGTGTGGGCTGCGGTTGCGGAACATTCTTCGCTCTTTAGTCTGGGCATGATGTTCTTCATGTACAGTCATGATCGAAAGTTCACCTGGCACATTCCGTACTTTGCAATTCTGGCTTCCCTCAACGCAGCGCTGATGCATGATCTTGCTCATGGAATCGGTGTGGCGCTGATTAGCCTGGTGTTCTTCATCGTTGTATACCTGAAGAACGTTCCGGTACTTGCAAAGGGTCCGCTGAATTTCTTGGGACGTATTTCCTACCCCCTGTACTTGGGCCACGCTATGGTCGGCTATATGCTGGTGGATCTGTTCTACCCGGTGGCTGGTCCCTGGGGGGCACGTATTATTGCATTGGTTTTGGTGGTTTGCTTCGCCTACCTGGTGCATATTTCCATTGAAACTAAGGTTTCTGCATCCTTCCGTTCTTTCCTCACTCGAAAGTTGACTAAGGCATGACCACTACACCAACGACTCTTTGGGTCGTTCCGGTTCCCGATTTTGGTGGAGTAGCTCGGCACGTTGTCGATATGGCACGTGCCGGGCTCCCCGGCTTTAACCTGGTGGTTCTCGCCCCCGAGGGTAAGCTGACCGAGCGCCTCGAGGAACTGGGCGTCACCGTCATCAAGGCTGAGTTCGGCCCCGACTACGGTTTTAAGACTTCCTTTGCTTCTTTGAAGAAGGCTATTGAGCAGCTTCGCCCGGAGATTGTGCACAGCCACCTCGCATATGCGGACGTCGTCGCAACCGCTGTGGTGAATGCTCTGCGCGTCCGTAGTGTAATCAAGCGTGGTACCTGCGTGCCGAAGCTCCTGACCACTGAGCACGGTATTGCCGGTAACGATTCGGTGTATCACGGCAGCTCCTGGCGTTCTAAGCTCATGGAGACCGTGCACCGTGTGCGCCTGTGGGGTACCGACCAGGCGATTGCTGTTTCTCGTTCTACCGCTGATCAGATGCGCGCCAAGTGGGGCGCTCGTGGCGTGGAGCTGGTGTATAACGGTGTGGATATCCCCGAGGTACATGCAGCTGTTGAGCAGCAGCGTATTCCCTCTGAGGGGGGTCCGCGTATTCTCTCGCTGTCTCGTCTGTCCCCTGAGAAGGGCATCGACGTGCTGTTGGATGCTTTTGCGCAGCTTCGTGCTGAGTACCCGAAGGCTCATCTTGAGATTGCGGGATCTGGCGATTTGGCATCCGAGTTGCAGGCTCAGGCTCAGCGTCTGAACCTGGGCGATTCGGTGACCTTCAGCGGCTTCGTTAACCCGATTGAGGCTATGGGCCGTAGCGACATGATTGTTCAGCTGTCGGTGTGGGAGAACTGCTCCTACACTCTGCTGGATGCTAAGGCAGCCGGCTTGAAGACGGTCGCTACCGCTGTGGGCGGCAACCCGGAGATTCTGGGCGCTGATGAGCTGGTGGACCGCCAGAGTGCAACCCTGACTCAGGATGTTCTGCAGGCTATGCGCGCGCAACTGCAGAAGGGGGAATCGGTGCCTTTTACCTGGATCTCAAACGCGCAGATGGCTGCTCAGACCGCCGAGATATACGCTCGTATTTTGGAGAAGAAATGACTGTAGCTCACTCTCAACCTGCATCTGGAACCCAGTATCCAGGTGCCGCATCGAGCAATGCCACTCGCTTTGGGCAGGCTGCGAAGGCTGAAGCAAAGTACCTTGCTGGTAGTGTGTCCAAGCTATCGATGCTCGATTTCTGGGCGGGGTTCGGCCTGATTTTTATTGGTATTACAACAGCGTTCTTCGCCATGCCAGTTGGAACTGTTGTGGTGATGGTGCTTGTACTATACAACTTGACTAAGCCTGCCAAAATCGAGAACACCTACAACGGCTTGTTCTTTACGATTCTTCTGTTGGCCATTGGCTGGGCACTATTTGAGACTTTGACGTTCAACAGCTTCCCTGTTGAATATGCGATTCGTCGTGCTGTGCGTATGGCGGTTGTGGTACTGCTTGCTCTGCAGATTGCGCAGAAGAAGATTGATATCCGTTCTCTACTGTTTGGTGTGGCCTTTGGCCTCTTGATCAACGTCATTGGCTTCTACGCGGGTATCGCACCTGATAACTATGGTGGTACGTTGACCGGTTGGCTCAATGATAAGAACCAATCGGGTCTGTACTATGCGCTTTTCGGTTTCCTCTTTGTCGCTATGGTCAGAAAGACAAGCCACCGCCTTGTCGCTATCGCTATTACTGCGGGCATGTTGTGGTTGACTGGTTCTCGTACTTCATTGGCTGCGTATGCATTCGCCGTCCTGTGGCTGTACTTCTCCTACCGTCTGAATCTCTTCGGCAAAGCTGTTCTGGCGTATCTGTTTTATCTAGGCGTGAACTACCTGGAAGATAATTTCGCGCGTGCTGGTGCTTTCGCGGATCGACTCGGTAGTGACCTATTGCGTCAGCGAATTGATGAAGGAATGTACCGCATGATTGATGTGGTTCCGTGGTACGGCGGCGGTCTGGGTACTGCACAGGTTCCACTACAAGATCGATACTTTTACTTCCATAACTCATATATGACGCTGGTCCAGGAGGCTGGATGGCTCTATATGATTGTGATTGTATCCTTGATGATTTCTGCCGCATTCATCTGGAAGCAGCCGCGTGCTCAGCGCATTGTTATTGCCGAAGCCGCAATGGTGATTATCATTATTACCTCCCAGCGTCTTGGTGAGGTGATTCTGACTGTGCCGTGGGCTATCGTGGTGGGTCTTGCACTGCTGTACCTGAACCCGGATAAGGATCTGGACGCTTCGGATAGCGGTCATCATGAACCAGGTGCTATGCAGAAGGTGCAGAGCAGTGATGAAAAACCTGAGCCGCAGAACGGCAAGCTCATCGAGCAAGAAGCTCCTGTCTCTGTACCCCCCCAAGAAACGCCTAAGAAGTTGACTACTTCTAAATCGTTTGACGTCAGTTCTATCCGTCAGCAGGCGAGGAAAGTATAACGATGAAAGAACTCTACATCGCCACCAATAACGGTGACATGGGCGGCGGCGAGGTCATGCTCCTGAACATTGCCCGCGCAGCCCGTAGCCTTGGCTACAAGGTCACTATTGTGGGTCCTTCCGAGCCGAAGCAGCTTGTAGAAGCTGCTGCGGATGAGGGGTTCCCCCGCATTGTCTTGCCGGCTAAGAACCGCGCACAGTACATGGTGGCTCTGCGTAGCTGGCACGCTCGCCATAAGGACGTTCTGTTGTGGTGCAATGGTCTGGTTCCCGCAGCGGCAACGGGCGGCCGTAAGAACCGCATCGTGCACCTGCACCAGCTGCCTACCGGTGTGAACGCGAAGCTCGTACCCTTTGCCCGCCATAAGGCGTCTGTCACCCTGGTGCCTAGCCGCTATGTGGCTCGTGCCTGCCCCGGTAGCGAGCTGTTCGCGAACTGGGTCAGTGGCGTATCCACCGAGCTGGATCACCGTGTGGGGGAGCGCCGACTTCGCGTCGGTTACCTGGGGCGTTTGACTCCGTCTAAGGGCATCGCGACCCTGTGCCAGGCGATGAGTTCCTTGAACTCTAACGGTATTGAATACGACCTGGTGATTGGTGGCGAGCCTGTCTTCGCATCTGATGAAGAACGTGCTGAGGTTGAGGACGCCCTAGCCCGTGTTGCTACGTTCAGCACGCGTTTGGGCTGGACTACCCCAGACCGTCTTTTCGGTGACATTGACATGCTTGTTGTACCTTCGATTGCCCCTGAGTCATTTGGCTTGGTGGTCGCTGAAGCGATGAGCGCGCGCGTCCCTGTGGTGGTCAGTGATGCTGGTGCTCTGTCGGAGGTGCTGGGCGGCGCGTCGTACCCGTACGTTGTGCCTGCTGATCAGCCGGTAGCTCTTGCGCAGGCCATTAAGAGCCTGGGTACTGAGCTTCGAGAAGATACGGATGCCCTGGCGGAGCGAACCTCCGAGCTGTTCTGGCGTTGGCAGGAGAATTACTCGCCTGAAGCAGGCAAGGTCCGTGTTGGTGAGATTCTGGAGCGTTTTATCCGCTAAGGTGCCTCTAAACGTATAGGCCATTCCCAACGGATATCCTCTCACTCAAACCCCGAAGGAAAATTATGACGACTACCCACCGCTACAAGGCTGCGGTTATCATTCCGTCTCGCGGTGGTGCAGATATTCTGCACTACCCGCTGGATGCGCTTGCCGCCCAGACCGAGAAGGACTTCCAAGTTATCGTGGTCCTCGACGGCGATATCGATAACAGTGAAGCTGTGCTTGACCGCTACATTGCCGAAGGCAAGCTGAACCTGACCAAGATCGTTTTCGAGGAGAACCGTGGCCGCGTGGCTGCGCTGAACGCTGGCCACCGTGCGGCTGATGCGGATGTCCTCATCCGTTGCGATGACGATCTTGAGCCGGCATCCGACTACGTCGAGGCGCAGATCCGCCTGCACCGTGATTATGACGGTGTGATTGGTACCTTGAAGAACGTGTACCCGGACACTCCCTACTCTCGTGTGTACGGTAACTTCCGCGATGCTCGATTCAAAGAGGGCGCCCTCAGTGTAGCTGAAGAAGGCCGTTGGCTGTACTGGAACGGTAACTCTTCTATCTCTGCGGAGTACTTTGAGCGTACTGGCGGCTACGACCCCGCGTACCGTCTCTACGGCTGGGAAGACGTAGACATGGGCAAGATGGTTCATGACGCTGGTGGCCGCATCATCATCTCTGATGAGGTTGAGGTCAAGCACTACGCCGAGGCTACCACCACTGCTGTGCGTGCCCTGCGTGCCCTGCACTCGGGTTCTGCCCGCACTATCTTCGTGCGTAAGCATGGTGAAGAAGCACACCCCGCCCCGAATCCGACGGGTCCGTGGGGTTTGCTGGTCAAGACCCTCGCTCGTTTCACCACGGAGAAGACCATTAAGGCTCTGGGCGATGCGAGCGATAAGATTCTGCTGAAGCTGCCCGCTAAGGCCGCTGAGAAGCTTGTGGCACTGCAGGTTGAGGCTGCATCTTACGCCGGTATTCACTACCCTGAGCGTGCTCAGAAAGTCTTTTAGGAGGAAAAGAAAATGTCACTCACTCAGCTCTTGACCTCCGCTCCGTTTACCGGGCCGAAGAACCCTGACGCGGTGCTCGCGGATATCCCGAAGAGCCTCAAGAAGCTTGCCCATCTGGCGCGCCGTTACGTGCCGCTGGTCAAGCCTGAGGCTACTGAAGAGATAGCAATTGCCCACGACTACCTGACTCAGCGTGGCGGTGCGGAGCGTGTTGTGCTGGCAATGCATCGTGCATTCCCTGACGCACCGATTTACACGACTTTGTACGACCCGGAGGGCACCTTCCCGGAGTTCAAAGATGCGAAAATCATCACCAGCCCGCTGAACAAGATTGGTTACCTACGTCGTAACCACCGCATGGCTCTGCCAATTCTGCCGATTGCTTCTTCTTTCCTGAAGGTACCGGCTGAGCGCGCTGTGGTATCGACGACCGGTTGGGCGCACGGCTTCAACTTCGCCGGCCGCAAGTTCATTTACTGCCATTCGCCGGCGCGATGGCTGTACTTGAGCGATCAGTACCTGGGCGAGAAGAGCACCGGTCCCGTGCCGCTGTTGCTGAAGACCTTGCGTCCTGCACTGATGCTGTGGGATCACTGGGCTGCTCACCGCTCGGCTGTGTATGTGGCGAATGCGAGCGTCATTAAGAAGCGTATTGAGAATGTCTACGGTAAGAAGGACGTTCCGATTTTCTTCCCGCCGCACTCGGTAGACACCACCGCACCGGTTGAGCCTATCCCAGGCCTGGAAGAGTTCACCGAATCGGACGATTATTTCCTGATCGTTTCTCGCCTGCTGCCCTACAAGAATGTTGATAAGGCTGTTGAAGCCTGCAATGAGTTGGGTAAGAAGCTGCTGGTGGTTGGTCGCGGCCCGGAAAAGGAACGCCTTGAAGCGCTTGCAGGCCCCACTGTTCGTATCGTTTCTGGCATTTCGGACGCCCAGCTGCGTTACGCGTACCGGCACTGTCTGGCTCTGCTGGCTATCTCCTATGAAGACTTCGGTATTACTCCGTTGGAGGCTGGCGCCAGCGGTAAGGCTGTGATTGCGTACCGTGCGGGCGGCTTCCTGGACACCATCCAGGAGGGCAAGACCGGCATGTTCATCAACCAGCCGACCGTGGAGCAGCTGGTGGAAGCTCTCAAGGCTTTCAACCCGACTGACTGGGACGCTGACTATATCCGCGAGCACGTTGACGGTTTCTCGGAGGCTCGTTTCATTAGCCGTCTAAAGACGTACGTGCAGGCTCTGCCCGAAGACTAAAAAGAGCTAGGCTGCTCATAGAAGAAGGCGGGGCGGTAGAAACTATAAAGTTTCTACCGCCCCGCCTTCTTTGTGTCTTCTGGGAGGCCTAGCGGGCTTCTAGGAGCCCCTTGGCTAGCAGCTCGGGGATAAACCCCTCGATCTGCGGTCCCATGGTCTCTATGGGCTGTTCATACATTTCGCAGAGCAGATCGATAGCTTCCTGTAGAGACATTGGGTCTTCAAAAATACTCCAAATAATGGAGGCAGAATCCTGAAGAACAGACAGCTCACCGTTGGCAAGATTTGCAAGATACGTTGCTGTGGGGGAGTACTTAGCGAACTCTTCAGAATGAACGTACGCGATGTTCTCGGGGATACCGTAGACGGTCTGATGGGAATCTACCGGGTTGCTCATTTTTTCACCTTGATTCCGAAACGTTCAAAGAACTTGGCACGAATTTCAGCCTTGGTGGGGGTGCGTCCCAGCTGCATTGCCAAGTGGTCCTTATTCACGAAGAAAATATTTTTGAGGGTGCGTAGCTTATCGTGCAGGGTGGTTGCTGACTGCAGACGCCCAATCCACTGAATATAGTGGGGGACGTCCTGAGAGACAGACAGCCACAGCAGGTAGTCGCGGTCGTCACGGTACTGCTCCAGACCGCCCATCGCCGCGCTATACGCCAGGGAGGAGTCAAGCTCCTCCGCACGGGCGCGCAGGCGCTGCCAATCGCTGTAGGAGAGCAGAGAGACCAGATAGTTAATATCTGCGCTGTAACGCGATGCCGCGCGGGCGCGGTGAAGCACCACGAGAAGACGCGCATCCAAATCGCTGGGGACAACGCAGGGACGGTGAGCGATCATGCGAGTCTTACGTGCCGCCCAGACACGGTCAAACGCCTTCTCATAATCGCCGTGGCGTCCCAGACCGGGGAAGAAACGATGAATGTCGGTCAGACCCCATGAAGCGTGGTAGAGCGTCATCGCGTGTTCGAACACGGAGCCTGTTTCGAAGTGGGCTTGGATACGCCATCCATCTGCCAGAAGGATCTCTACAAAGCGGTCCACGTGAGAGGGACGGACAAGCAGATCAGCGTCGGAGCTGTACCTGCCCTTGCGGTAAATTTCCTGGGAGAAAGCGTAGCCTTTGACATGCATAATATCGATGGAGTGCAGGTCGGCAATTCGCTGGAAGTAGGCGTGCGCAAGCCGAATCCGTGCCGCAAGAGGAGTGGTCTGCGGCTCCGGCGTATTGGGTGAGTGAGTGGTCACAATAGCCTTTCGGTGCACATGTATACCAGATAAGTATAAGGCGGGACGGGCAGAAAAACTGCCCATCCCGCCCTAAGTCGCTCCCTATGTTTTAGGGCGCTTATTACGTTATTACTTCTTGGTCGAGGACTTCTTTGACGACTTCTTGTCGCCTTCCTTGCCGTAACCGTAGTAGGTTGCATAGCCAACGTAGGCACTTGCGTAACCGAAGCCGTAGTAGGAGTTACCCAGACCCTTACGGGGAGCACGGTTCAGAACCATACCGAGGAGGTTAGCGTTGACCTTCTTCAGGATGTTGGAAGCTTCAGTCATCTGTTCACGGTGGCTTCGGCCGATAGAACCAACGAGAATCACGCCATCCACGGAGTGGGAGAGCAACGAAGCGTCGGTCACGGGCAGCAGCGGCGGAACGTCGACGACCACGATGAACTCTTCGGAGAGTTCGTTAATCAGCTGGCGCATCTTATCCGAGCCCAGAAGTTCGGAGGGGTTCGGGGGGATACGGCCTGCAGGCAGGACGAAGAGGTTCGACTCACCAAGCTGGTGCACAGCGTTAGCAATCTCAACCTGGCCAGCCAGAACCTGGGTCAGGCCAACCTTAGCGTCCAGCTTCAGCTTCTTAGCCACAGTCGGGCGGCGGAGGTCGGCGTCAATGAGGATGACGGGTGAACCCGCATCAGCCATTGCGCGAGCCAGCGACAGCGACACGGTCGACTTACCTTCACCGGGCACCGCGGAGGTGACGATGAACGAACGCGGGGGAGTGTCAACGTTCACGAAGCGCAGGTTGGTGCGCAACTGACGAATGGATTCCTGAGCGATGTGGTCGTCGGTGTCGCCCTTAACGATGTTGTCTTCGTTCAGGTCGTCACTGACGGGCAGAACACCGAGGACGCTTGCGCCGGTTGCCTTGGTAGCGTCGTCACGGGTACGGATGCGCTGATCCAGTGCACGGCGCAGGAAGATTGCCGCGTAGACCAGAACCAAACCGGTGCCAGCACCGATGAGCACGTTCTGCTGGTAGTTCGGAGCTACCAGCGGCGGGTTCACGCTCGCGTTATTCAGCGGAATCACGCGAACGGTGTTGCCACCGGTCGGGGTTGCGCCGGTGTTTTCGCCGTTCACCAGAGCCTGAGCGTTACCGGGGTTCTGCTCAATTTCCTTGATGTAGTCGGCAGTAGCCTGCAATGCACCGTTAGCAAGCAACTGTGCATTCTTCGGGGAAGAAGCCTTAGCGCTCACGGTAATCAGTGCAGCGTTTTCACCTGCAGTTGCGGTGAGGCTACCGCGAATTTGACCGGTGGTCATCGATAATTCGGGGTTGTTCTGCTTAATCTTCTGTGCCACGGCCTCAGAGGAGACGATAGCTGCATAGGAGCGAGCGCGCTCCTTAGCGGCTGTAGAGCCAGAGAGAACATCCACCGTACCGGATTCGCCCACGGTCACGTAGCCCGAGGAGGACGCGGCGTAGACCTTCGGCTGCAGTGATGCATAGCCGAAGCCCGCTGCGGCACCGACAACGATGCCAATAATCAGCAGCCAGAGGTTAGCCCTCGTGGTGCGGAAAAATTCCAAAATGGTCATGGTAGTGAGAATACTCCAGAAAGTTTGAGTTAGTGTACCTGCAACGTGGAGTGTTGTTGCAGGCGGTGAAGGGATACGAAAATCCCCTGGTGTTTATTAGCGGAGCAATCCGAGCAGGTAGCTACCGTAACCGCTCTTAACAAGCGGGGTAGCGATGTCGCGCAACTGCTCATCGGAGAGCCAACCATGGCGCCACGCAATTTCCTCCGGGCAACCAACTGACAGACCCTGACGGCTCTGAACAGTGCGGATGAAGTTAGTGGCATCAGCGAGTGAATCAAAGGTTCCGGTATCGAGCCACGCGGTACCGCGAGGCAGAACCTCAACCTTCAGTTTACCCTGTTCCAGGTAGACGCGGTTAAGGTCAGTGATTTCCAGCTCACCGCGCGGAGAAGGCTTAATCTGACGTGCATACTCTACAACCTTCGAGTCGTAGAAGTACAGACCCGGAATAGCGTAGTCGCTCTTGGGGTTCTCGGGCTTCTCCTCAATGGACAGTGCGTTGAAGTTCTCGTCGAACTCCACCACGCCGTAGGCGCGAGGATCAGCAACCCGGTAAGCGAAGACGGTTGCGCCGTCCTTCTGCTCGTAGGTGGCAAGCTGAGTACCCAGACCGGGGCCGTAGAAGATATTGTCACCGAGCACGAGTGCTACGGGGTCATTACCAATAAAATCGGCGCCCAGGATAAATGCCTGTGCCAGGCCATCAGGGGAAGGCTGCACCTTGTATTCGAGATTAATACCGAAACGGGAACCGTCACCGAGCAGTCGCTGGAACTGCTCCTGATCGGCAGGAGTGGTAATAATCAAAACATCGCGGATACCCGCCAGCATGAGAGTGGACAGCGGGTAGTAAATCATCGGCTTGTCATAGACCGGAGTGAGCTGCTTGCTAATACCCTGAGTGATAGGGTGCAAACGGCTTCCGGTGCCGCCGGCAAGAATAATTCCCTTCATAACTTCTTATTGTGTCATGTTTATCTCGTTGTTGAGGCATAAAAATCGCTATTTAAGTGGGTAAAATATACCGTATGGCTCACATTCTTGTTACCGGCGGTGCCGGTTTTATTGGTTCGAACTTTGTTCACCACCTCATCGATAACACTGATCACACTATTACTGTGCTGGATAAGATGACCTACGCCGCAAATGCTGCGTCTTTGGAGGGTCTTCCCGAATCCCGCTTTAAGCTCGTCGTAGGCGACATCGCCGACCGCGAGCTGGCTGACGAATTGGTCGGCAAGGCAGATGCTGTCGTTCACTACGCTGCGGAATCGCACAACGACAACTCCCTGTCCAACCCCGAACCGTTCATCCACACTAACCTCATCGGTACTTTCAGCCTTCTGGAAGCAGTCCGTAAGCACGGCACTCGCTACCACCACATCTCCACCGACGAGGTCTTCGGCGACCTCGAGCTGGACGATCCGGCAAAGTTCACCGAAACCACCCCCTACAACCCCTCTTCCCCTTACTCCTCCACTAAGGCAGGCTCCGATCTGCTCGTGCGCGCATGGGTCCGCTCCTTCGGTATTGAAGCAACCATCTCTAACTGCTCCAACAACTACGGCCCCTACCAGCACATCGAGAAGTTCATCCCCCGCCAGATCACTAACATCCTCTCGGGTTTGACCCCGAAGCTGTATGGCGAGGGCCTGAACGTTCGTGACTGGATTCACGCATCCGACCACTCTTCTGCTGTGCTGCGCATCCTGGAGCAGGGCAAGATTGGCGAAACTTACCTCATCGGTGCAGACGGTGAAGAGAACAACATCACCGTTCTGCGCACCATCCTGCGTCTGATGGGCAAGGACGAGAACGACTTCGAGCACGTGGTTGACCGCCCCGGTCACGACCTGCGCTACGCAATCGACGGTAGCCGCCTGCGTGCAGAGCTCGGCTGGGAGCCGAAGTTCACCGACTTCGAATCCGGTCTTGCCGACACTATTAAGTGGTACACCGATAACCGCGGCTGGTGGGAGCCCCTGAAGGCTGAGGTTGAGGCGAAGTACGCAAAGGCTGGCCAGTAATGACCAAGGAATTGAAGGTTACTGAAACCGAGATTCCCGGCCTGCTCATCATTGACCTGCCGGTTCACGGCGATAACCGCGGCTGGTTCAAGGAAAACTGGCAGCGCGAGAAGATGCTCGCCGCCGGTCTGCCCGACTTCAACCCCGTCCAGAACAACATCTCGTTCAACGCTTCGGTAGGTACCACTCGCGGTATCCACGCCGAGCCGTGGGATAAGTACGTTTCTGTTGCGACCGGCCGTATCTTTGGTGCGTGGGTTGACCTGCGTGCGGGCGAGTCCTTCGGCAAGGTCGTCACTGTGGAGCTGGGCCCGGACACCGCAATCTTCGTGCCCCGCGGCGTGGGTAACTCCTTCCAGACCCTGGAAGAGAACACCGCCTACACCTACCTGGTGAACGACCACTGGTCGGCGGACGCAGTATCCGGCTACAGCTTCCTGAACCTTGCCGATGAGACCGTCGCAATCGACTGGCCCATCGACCTGGCGAAGGCAGAGCTCTCCGAGAAGGACCGTAACCACCCGCGTCTGAACGAGATCAAGCCCCTGGAAGCCGACCCGATCCTGATCATTGGCGCGGGCGGTCAGCTCGGCACCGAGCTGGTTCGCCAGCTCACCGAGCAGAACGTACCCTTCCTGGCTGTGGATCGCGACCGCCTCGACCTGGGCAAGCCCGAGCAGTGGCGCGACGCATTCCGTTGGCGTTCCTTCCGCGCGGTCATCAACGCTGCAGCGTACACCGCAGTGGATCAGGCTGAAACCCCCGAGGGTCGCTGCGACGCCTGGGCAGCTAATGCCCTAGGCGTGAGCGCTCTTGCCTCCATCTGTGAAGAAGCTAACCTGCCGCTGGTTCACGTATCCACCGACTACGTCTTTGACGGCTCCTTGCCCCTGGGCGAGGAATACCCGGAGGATTACCCCCTGGCACCGCTGAGCGTCTACGGCGCGTCCAAGGCTGCCGGTGAGGTTGCCGCTGCCGCATGGCGTAAGCACTACACCCTGCGCACCAGCTGGGTTGTTGGCGCCGGCAAGAACTTCGTTGGCACCATGGCATCCCTGGCTGAGCGCGGTATCGACCCGTCCGTGGTCGCCGACCAGTGGGGCCGCCCGACCTTCACCCAGGACCTGGCAGCTGCTGCTCTGCACCTGCTCTTCTCCGGCGCTGAATACGGCACCTACAACGTGTCGAACACCGGTGAAGTCATCAACTGGGCACAGTTCGCTCGTGCGGTGTACGAGGGCACCGGCCACGACCCGGCACGAGTCAGCGACACCACCACCGAGGAATACTTCGCCAACGCTGAGCTCTTCGCTCACCGTCCGACGAACTCGGCAATGGACCTGTCCAAGCTGATTGCTGCAGGCTTCACCCCGCGCGATCACCGCGAGGCGCTTGCCGCCTACTTGGCAGAAATGGGCTCCTAATCCTCTAAGGAATTGGCTCTATATCTGCTGACAACAGCATAAAAGGCGTGAAAAGCGCCATATCACAGGTTCCCGGCCCTTGAAGAAGAGCCGGGAACCTGTACAATATTGTCTTGGCCAAGGCGGTGGAATACACGAAACGTGTAGGTCCGTAACTGACGGTGGCTGGTTGGAAAGAGATTTCTGGCGCCAGTCCCTATTCCACTTGGCGCATAACTTCTAACCAAGAAAGGGTGGACAACTCATGTCAGATACCATCAAAATTTCAGCTACCGTACGTAGCGACTTCGGCAAGGGCTACGCGCGCCGCATCCGCATGGCAGGCGACATCCCCGCCGTCATCTACGGCCACGGCGAAGAGCCCAAGCACGTAGTACTCCCCGGCCACGCAACCACCCTGGCTGCCCGCGTCCCCAACGCTATCCTCGACCTCGACATCGAAGGTGAATCACACCTCGCAATGATCAAGGACATCCAGCGTCACGCAATCCGCCCTGAACTGCAGCACATCGACCTGCTGACCGTTAAGCGCGGCGAGCGCGTTGAGATTGAGGTTCCTGTACACGTTGAAGGCGAGCCTGCTGTTGGCGCCGTTGCTAACCAGGAAGAAACCGTTCTTCTGGTTGAAGCTGACGCACTGAAGGCACCCGAAGCTTTGACCGTGAGCATCGAAGGCCGCGAAGCTGGCGCTCACGTTCTGGCATCAGACGTTGAACTGCCCTCAGGCGTAACCCTGGTTGCAGACGCTGAACTGCTGATCGTTAACGTTTCTGAGCCCGAGGAACTCGACGTTCCCGAGCCCGGTGAAGAAGGCGAAAACGCACCCGAGGGTGACATCGTTGAAGCTTCCGAGGAATCAGATCAGGCTGGCGAAGCTCACGACTCAGATAACTCAAAGCACTAGACCGCGCCCTGCGCCTAGCGCAACAATGATTTGTGGATGGCCCGCCGCTACCTCTCTTCTGAGGTGGTAGCGGGCCATACTCATAGAATGGTGTAGTCCATGAATTTTCTAAAAACCTTTTACAGCGCCGTGGAAAGGGCGAAGATATGTCTGATGCGTGGCTCATTGTTGGTCTGGGGAACCCGGGCCCGGAGTACGAGAAAACCCGCCATAACATCGGCCAGATGGTGGTTGATGAACTGGCGCGTGAAGTAGGCGGTGGCTTCAAGAAGCACGGACGCGCGCGCGCCCAGGTGCTGGAAGGACGTTTGGGTATAGGCGGACCCAAGGTAGTGCTGGCCAAGCCCCTGACCTATATGAACACCTCGGGCGGCCCGGTATCGGCTCTAGCCCAGTTCTACGATATTAACCCCGACCGTATCATCGCGGTGCACGATGAACTCGATATTCCCTTCGACACCATTAAGCTCAAGATCGGTGGGGGAGAGGGCGGCCACAACGGTCTGCGCGATATCACCAAGGCGCTGGGCACCAAGGATTACTACCGTGTGCGCACCGGCATCGGTCGTCCTCCCGGACGCATGGACACCGCAGACTTCGTGCTCAAGCCCTTCAGTAGCACCGAAGCGAAGGACCTGCCCTTCCTCATCTCAAACGCAGCGGATGCAACCATGATGCTCGTGAAGGAAGGCCTTCTGGCAACCCAGCAGCGCTACCACGGCGCAGGTTCCTAGCCGTATGACCCGTGCCGGGTAAACACTGAACTGGGTCAACACTGAACTGGGGTAATGCATGATGCGGGCCGATGTGTGAACTAGGCTCTACCTAACTATGCAAGAGCCCGGTGAGGGAATAAGCTAGAAAAGAATGACGTTATACGCTCCACGACGGGAAAACACCCGACCGTGGAGCGTATGAGCGAGAGAAGAAGGTACCCGTGGCTGAATACTCCACCCCCGCCAACACCCCGCTGAGCGACGACATTGTACGCCAGCTTCGTAAGGATTTTCCTATCCTCAACACTGAGGTTAACGGGCATCCTCTGGTCTACCTGGATTCGGGGGCGACCAGCCAGAAACCCCTTCAGGTGCTCGACGCAGAACGCGACTTCTACCTGCACGCTAACTCTGCCGTACACCGTGGCGCACACACCCTCGCGGTTGAGGCAACCGACCTGTTTGAGGACGCGCGCATCACCGTCGCCAACTTCGTGGGCGCTACCGACGAAGAGCTAGTGTGGACCTCCAACGCAACCGAGGCGCTGAACCTGATTGCCTACTCCATTGGTAACGCCTCGCAGGGTATCGGCGGTCCCGCCGCCGAGCGTTTTGCGCTGGGCCCCGGCGATGAAATCGTCACCACCGAGATTGAGCACCACGCGAACCTCATCCCCTGGCAGATCCTTGCTCAGCGTACCGGCGCGATCCTGCGCCACATCCCCTCCACCGAGGACGGTCAGCTCGACTACGCTGCTGCCGAGGGCATCATCAACGAGAAGACCCGCATCGTGGCGTTCACCCACGTCTCGAATGTGACCGGCGCGATTACCGATGTGCCCCGCATGGTCGCCATGGCTCGTAAGCACGGCGCTCTCGTTGTGCTGGATGCCTGCCAGTCCGTGCCGCACATGCCCGTAGACTTCCACGCCCTGGACGTCGACTTTGCGGCGTTCTCCGGCCACAAGATGCTGGCTCCCACCGGCATTGGCGCCCTCTACGGTCGTGCCGAACTGCTTGAGGCCCTGCCCCCCTTCCTGACCGGTGGCTCCATGATTACCCGCGTGGGTCTGCAGGATGCCGAATACATGCCCGCCCCCATCAAGTTTGAAGCGGGTACCCAGCGCGTCTCGCAGGCAGTCGCCTTCGCCGCCGCCGTGCGTTACCTGCAGCACCTGGGCATGGAGAACGTTGAGGCATGGGAGCACGAACTGGGCGCTCGCCTGGTTGAGGGTGTTCAGAAGATTGAGGGCGTGCGCCTGCTCGGCCCCGCCGACCCCTCCAAGCGTGCCGGCCTGGTAGCCCTCGCCATTGAGGGTGTGCACCCGCACGACGTGGGCCAGCTGCTCGACACCCAGGGTATCGCTGTGCGCGTGGGCCACCACTGCGCCCAGCCGCTACACCGCTGCGCCGGTGTGACCGCCTCGACCCGTGCATCCACCTACATCTACAACACCACCGAAGATGTGGACGCTTTCCTGAAGGCACTTGCCGAGGTGCGCCCCTACTTCGGGTTCTAAACGTAGACGCGTTAGAAGCTAACGCCTCAATTTTTCAGACAGACCAACTGACGGAAGAAGAACACCGTGTCTCTTGAATCCCTGTACCAGGAAATCATTCTGGAGCATTCCAAGCAGCGTAGCGGCGAGCACCTCGTAGAGGTACCCGCCGGCCACGCAAGCGCCGATAACCACCAGTACAACCCCACCTGCGGTGACGAAATCAACCTGCGCGTGGTGCTCTCTGACGAGCTGAAGGATGGCGAGAAGACCATCGAGTCGATCTCTTGGGAAGGCGACGGTTGCTCCATTTCGATGGCTGCCGCTTCCGTGCTCTCTGAAATGGCTCCCGGCATGACCACCTCCGAGCTGCAGAGCCACGTGGATGCGTTCCGCGAGATGCTGCGTTCGCGCGGTAAGGTGACTCTGGACGAAGAGGAGTACGGCGATATGGCGGCTTTCTCCGGCGTTTCGAAGTTCATGGCGCGCGTGAAGTGCGCAATGCTCTCGTGGGTTGCTGTTGAAGAAGCCACTAAGGAAGCGGCAGCCAAGAACTAACTCTTCGCTGAGAATGTAGTGGAAACGGCGGGGGAGTAGCTAGTATTTGAACGCCAATCGAAAATACCGAATGGAACCATCGACAATATATTGCATTTATGTGTAATATTTTTTGATGAACTTTTAGCGGTAAGCACCGAACGAGACCCGAGCTGAGAATCTACCCCCTGCCCTTTCTTGATATAAGTTTTCTTTGATTTAAATCAATAGGATGAAAATATGAGGCGGATACTACACCGTATCCGCCTCATATTTATATCTTTTCCTTTTTCCTTCAAAAAGGTGACTGGTAAAATAAAAGGACGAAGGGCGCCCAACCAGCACCCTCGAGAAACTCTTTTCGGACCCGCACGTTCTAAGGCAACAGCGCGAAGAAATAGGGCAATATAAGAAAATATTTTCTCAATATTGCACATTCTTCGTTTCATCTCATGCTCTCACCCTAGACCGCGGATACGTTTCTCACCCTCCGGTACTTCAACCACACCGGAATAACCATCGCCGCTACCAACCACAAGGAAGCCCTATGATTATTGGCTACGCCGCAGGCGCCTACGACCTTTTCCACTACGGCCACCTCGAGATTCTCCGCAAGGCTAAGGAAAACTGCGACTACCTCATTGCCGGCGTCGTGCACGATGACGTTCTGGAAGTGACCAAGGGTCGTCGCCCCGTCATCCCCATCGAAGAGCGTGCCGCCATCGTCAGCCACATCGACTACGTGGACGAAGTGCACGTTGAAACCAACCCCGACAAGCTCGAAACCTGGAAGCAGAAGCCCTTCAACGTCTTCTTCAAGGGCGACGACTGGAAGGGCACCGAAAAGGGCAATGCCCTGGAAGCACGCTTCGCAGAGGTCGGCGTGGAAGTACACTACTTCCCCTACACCGAGCACACCTCCAGCACCAAGCTGCGCAAGGTCGTTGACCTACTCGAAGCAGAGCACGACCTGCGCGTAGAGATGCGCCGCTTTGCTGAGCTGCTTGGCGAACGCGAATACTCCGAGGCGACCGTCGCCTCCTAACGCTCCTACCCCTTCATAGGTGCGTTAGAGCTCATAAGACTCATAAAGACACAAAGAGGATCCCCGCCGTAAGTACTTACGGCGGGGATTCTCTGCATATTGGCGGTATATCAGCTACACCTCAAAGGTGAGCGTCTCATAAGCTTTAGCGCTGTGCCAGCCACTTCTCAGCGGAGGAGCCCAGAACCTTCAGCACGCGGCCAACCTGCGGCTCAGCAGCGGCTGCAATCTTCTTGCCCACCAGTGGGATGGAGCAGGAGACTTCACCGTTGACGTCCAGGCGGGTCTGCTCGCCCTCGGGGGTCAGCTTCTGAGTAGCCTGAGCGGACACGGGCACGCCGTTGACCTTGACCTCGGTAGAAACGGTGCGGGATCCGTCAGCAGCCGGTGCGCTTACGGTGTCCATCTGGGTCATAGCAACGCCGTTGCCGACGAACTTACGAGCGATGTCCGGCACGCGCTCAGCGGGTACGGTACGCTCGGTGGTTGCGGTGAACTCGGCGGAGGTGTCACCGGAAACGGAGAAGCTACCGAACTCCACGCCAACCTCGGAGCATACGAAGCGTGCGAAATCCTCGCTAGAGAACGCCTCGATAACCTGTTCAACGCTTGCGTTGATAACGGTCGATTCCTGAACTGCCATAATTGTTCCTTTCGTAGTGCGCGAAAACCCCGCGCATTATCCCTTACTAAGGATACGGTGCGCGGGGTTTCGCAACCAATGTAAAGACGCGAATCCACCTGAGAATATGCCGTGAACAAGGGAAAACATCCACAGCCTCTCACAGGGTGGTTGGAGGATTCGCATGCCGGTCTAAAAATGTGGGAAGCGCCCGGCCGGGCACCTCCCACACCGCATCACGAGGATGCTGAGCTTAGAAAGCAAGAAAACCTTAGGCGCTGGGAGCCATCGCGTCGATGCGAGCCATCTCAGCCTTACCCGCACGGTGCGCGCGAGCAGCCTGCTTCAGGCGGCCCCAGAAGGAATCCTTACGGTGGGTCTTGCCGGCGAGCAGGTCCTGCAGTTCCTCACCCAGCTGAGCTGCGGAAATCTCCGGGGTGGAGACGTAAGGCTCAGCGGTGCGGAACAGGGAGGGGTTCGCCAGGGCAAGATCGAGCTTAGCGAAGAGATCTTCGCGGCTCTCAACGACAACAGCGTGGCCGCGCTTCTCCATCAGAGCGGTGAAGGGGACCTGGTGGTTGTCAACGACCTCATTGAACTCTGCGCGGCGCGGAACAGCCAGGGGCAGAGCGCCGGTGCGGCGTGCATCCTGGATGGAGCCGGGGCCGCCCTGAACCAGTACTACGCGTGCGGTTGCGTAGTAGTCCAAAAGCTCGGAGGCGGGAAGAAGCTTAAGGTTGTCTGCGTGCTTAATGGGCGCAGTGTGGCCATGCTGCACGAGGCAGGTGACCTCGGGGTGAGCCTCAAGATAAGCCTCAACCCAACGCAGAAGACGATCAAAAGTGTGAACGTCGGTGCCGAGGGACACCACCAAATCGTAAGTCTTAGTAGGAATACGAACGGGCGCGACGGCAGGGGTAAATACGGGCAGGTCGAACTTGGAAGTATCAACGCTGACGTGGGGGAAGTCCTGAATAGACATAGCCTATTCCTCTCTATGTATTTATCGGTAGTAACCCCGTATACCTGACGCAAAAATCCGGAGGGCATCATTGGTATACGCGGCGGCGTCGTGCCGGAGAAAATGGTGAGTAATCTCCGCATACGCTTCTCTGGCGAGTGGTTAGTTCGCTTGGATGGTGAGTCCACAGTGGAGCGCACGACTTATGCGTATCTGTATGTATTAATAAATACTATACCCTGAAAATAACGCCCTCAGCACACGCGAGGACGCTATTTTCAGGATAAATTCATCACTCTTAGAAAATGGGATGAATCACACGAGAATCAGGGAAATTCTCCTGCTGTTCCTCGCTCTGAACAATAATTCGATCAGCAAAGGTGTACAGCATCTTGCCGGTCATCGTCGGCAGAGTCGGGCGATCAAAACACTCAATATAAAGAGTCTTTACTCCAAAGAGTTTAGCCGCCACAAAGAAAGGAACGGCAACACCGGCGCCGGCAGAAACAACCGCATCCGGACGTTCCTTCGGAAAAATACGAAATGCCAAGAACAGATTACGAATAGCGTTCTTAATATTTCGGGTGGTCGGGTAATACGCCCAATAGGTCTTCTCATCAGCCAGAGAAGATTCAACATCGGGCTGCTTAAAGCTAACCCACACGCGGTCATAATCCTGCCACGCAGCAGAAGTAGCCGTCAGATGCTTCAAGTGTCCGCCACTGCTAGAAACCAGCAGAAGCTTCTTCTTCGGTGCCTGAGAGGAAGTTGCCTCAGTCATAGTGTTCTCCTAAAGCCCCAATACAAGAGAAAAATAAGAAGAGAAGATAAAGGTGAGCTGACGGGCCCGGCGGCACCTGCATCAACAGACCTATCACAATAGATCCGCCTCAGCAGGTACCACCGCACCCTACGCTCAAGGACGAAGGACGAACCCGCACAGAGGCGAGGCATCCATCAACAGAACCCCGAGTACTCGCGGTCTGATTACTCGCGATCCAGGAACACAGCCAGAGCGTTCACGCCCTCAAGCTGATCCAGCTGAGCGAAAAGCTCACGAACCTGCTGCAGAGAAGTAGCCGCAGTCACCGGAACCAGAGCCACGCCGCCAGCCTGGACGAAACGCAGCTGAGTCGACAGGGGAGTAGCGGTGCTCAGGCTAATCACCAGAGGAGTCTCGCTCTTCTCAACCAGCGACTCGGGAGTGTGGCGGGTCAGCGCGTCACGGACCGAAGCGTAATCGGTGAAACGTGCGTACTCGGTGGGCAGAACACGCTGCAGCATCTGGTATAGGTGCTCAACACCGCGGTCAGTACCGGGCAGAATCACAATGCCGGAAGCGCCAGCGCTCTTCACGTCGCCGTCGGGAGCACCAATGGTGCGCAGCAGCATGAACGCGTCATTCGCCTCAGAAGTGGAACCCAGCTCGTGAACCGGGATACCAGCATCTTCCAGACGATCAGCGTAACCAACGTGACGCATAGTGCGGTCACGACCGTACGCCAGCACAGCACCAATCAGCAGACCGGCAACAGCACCAACAATACCCATCTTCACCGGGCCAAGAGCCGAGGAAGAAGAAGGAACCTGAGCCTCGCTCATCACGCGACCACCGGTGGTGGAAGTCAGCTGAATCTGAGCGCGACGGTCCTGCAACTGAGAGAGCAGAGCCGCACGGTTGTTATCACCCTCGAGGGCCGAAATCTGCTCATCAATCTGGTGCAGAGCAGAATCAACGCTGCTCTTCAGCGACTCGGAACGAACCTGCAGGTATGCGTTCGCCATAGCGTTAGCGTAACGTGCAGCCTCCGTACCGTTGGGGCGGGTCACCTCAATATCCAGAACAGCAGTCTGGGAGGTGCCGGTCACCTTGACGGAGTTCATCAAGCGGCTGGTCAGCTGAGCCTCAGAGAGGGTATCGCCATTAGCAATCAGAGACTTTGCCGCGTTCTGTGCAACCTCGCGAGAGGATGCAACGCGAGACTCGGTCGCAATATCCACCTTCGCGGAGTTAGCGCTACCGGTACCGGCGGGATCAACCACCAGCGGGTAAACAACCAGCGAAGCCTTAGAAGTGTACTTGCTATTGGTCATGTAGCCGTAGACGGCACCCGCCACAGCGAAAACCACAACCGACAGCAGAATCAGCAGACGGTGTCGGAAAATGCGACGTACCTGGTTGCCAAGGGTAACCGAGGAGGTATGAGAGGTGTTATCCATGAGGACATCCTAGAGGAAGAGAAACGGACACTAAATATCGGAGAAAAACGTAGAAGAAGCGGAAGGCTAAGACTTCGCGCGGCGGGCGGAAAGGAAACGCTCAATACCGAGAGCCTTACGGAAGCGGTACAGTACCGCACCGTACACCGGAACGAGCAGCACCACGTACACGATGACGCCCAGCACGCTCTGACCCAAGAAAGCCAAAGACGCCAGAGCGCACACCGTCGGAACAGCCGCACCCAAGAAGAGTGACGGAGCCATCTCGCGAACCGAAGCGCGAATACCAACGAGGCGGAATACCTGGTAGCTCGCCAGGAAGGTGTCAATCAGCAGAGCAGACGCCCACGCCGTCACCGCACCGTACAAGCCCCAAACCGGAACCAAGGTGAAGTTCAAGGTCACAGCCACCACCAGCGAGGAGAGTTTGTTCAACAGCTGCCAGCGGCTCTTACCGCTCATCAGCAGAACGGACTGCACGCCACCGGCGCTCATCGACAGCATCGCCGCCGGGCAAATCACCCAGAGAATACCGGCGCCAGCCTCAAAGCCCTTACCGAAGAAATGCAACAGCACCGGACCAAAGAACGCCAGGGAGAGGTAGAACGGCCACGACAGAGCAGTCAACACGCGAGTGGTCGACAAGAAAATCTCTCGAGCACGATCTAGCTGACGGGTAGCCAACGCCGCACTAATCGACGGTCCGGTCACCACGCGTCCGGTGTGCTCAATCATGGTGCCCACACGAACACAACGGTTCACAGCACCATAGATACCACCGGCAGCGGCACCCAAGAACGCCGTCACCACCAGCACGTCAATCCACTCCAGGATGGTTTCCACAATGGTAGCGACACCGCGTGCAGAGCTGAAACCCCAGAACGAACGGAACGTCTCAGGCGGAGAATCCTCAGAAGAAAGAACCTCCACATGCTCCTCGGAAGGGAACGCCCGCTCCAAAAGCCACAGGGCAACCACCGCAGTAATCGCCACCGGGATGGTCCAGGCGTACACCAAATCCATGAGCTGACCCGAGAACAGAACAACCAAACCCACCGCCGCAAAACGCAGAGTGGGAAGCAGAACATTCTGCAGGAGCGTAAAGGTCACCACACGATGCAGGCCACGCAGAGCGCCGAAGAACACCGTCATCAGCGCCGCTATCAGCACGAAAGCCGAACTGACACGCATCGCCGCCTGATACTGGGGAGCCATCGGCACAATCCCGGTGTAGATGTACACACCCGCCACCAGAAGCACCGAAGTCACCAGCGAAGGAATCAGACCGTAACGGATCAGCTGCGGAAGCACACCGTAACGACCCAGCGCACGCTGAGCACTCATCGTACGAACCAAGCCCGTATCCGCGCCGAAAGTCACCAGCGAAATCGCAATCGCGAACAACGCCATCAGACGGAAAAACTCGCCCGAACCCTCAGCACCAATACCGTTCGACACCACCATCGTGGTCACGAACGCGATACCCGCGCCGTACATCACGCACAGAGAAGCAAGAGAGCCGCTCTTTGCCAGGCTGGGCTGCTTAGCCTTTCCGGGAGCTTTCTTAACCGGCACGCTCTTCGCGGATGCGCTATCTGCCTGAGCACCTGACGCGGAAGGCTTAGCCTTCTCATTCGGAGTCTTTTCTTCCTGCGCCTTTTCTACAGACTCAGCAGTAGCCGAGGCAACCCGCCGGGAACCGGACAGATGAGCACCCACTACAGCGGTAGCGTTTGCCGCTGAGGAACCAGCAGTCGAAGTACCTGACTCCGAAGAACCCGCCTCCAAAGAATCGGGCAGTAACTCTTCGGAAGCAAAGCCTCGAGCCGGAGGCACAATCGACAGCGCCGTGGTCGCAGGAAAACGACCGGAACGGATATCGTCCACCGTCGGAGCAAACTCATCGGCAGAAGACTCAGCCAGCGATTCGCCCTGCTCCACTACCGGCTCGATGTACTCGCCGCTCTCACGCAGACGCGCACGGCGGCTAGGATGACCACCCGTCGAATACGCATCCTCGAAAGATGAAACCGCAGAAGTATCTAAACCACGAGGGGACTGATTCTTCGTCATAGCCCCTCACCATCCCGAATGGAACGAATGCACGCCATCGATGCGAGCATCAGAATGGTCATCTGAGCAATATCGAAGCTGTAGAAAATAAAGACGACGCAGCACGCGACCGGCACGCTATGCAGCCAGTACCCGGAGGTGGTCTTCACTCGTGCGCCGCCTGCTACAGTGCACACCATGAAGAGCGCGAACAGCGCCAGACCCACGAAGCCGAAGCAGAACATCAGAGTCCACAGGTACCCCTGGGTACCCATTGACACGCCAATGCTCGGTTCCATACGCGGAGTGCCGTAACCAATAATCGGGGACTCCAAGGTCGCCTTCCAGGTGGCGCGGTAGAGCGCCGCACGGCCACCGGTGGAGTCAGAGTAGTCCTGACGACCCAGAATGTTATCCACGGTGCCCGACGCAAAGAGCGCCACAACCACAGCCGTAATCGCCGCAACACCCGTACCCACAGCACGCCAATTAGCCGCAAGGAACTGACGCAGCAGTACGTACGCTGCGCTGATACCTAGACCAATGAACATGCCGCGGTTACTGGTCGCAATCGCAGGCACAGTAGAAAGCGCCATACCAATCAGCAACGCAATACGCAGCCAGATGGAATGCAGGCGAAGCAAGCACGCCAGCATCACCGGGGTGAGCAGAGTGTACGCCAGACCCCAACTATTCGCGTAGGGGAACGGCGCGGAGGGGCGAATATACGCCTCGGGAGCGCCCCACGGGCGCTGAACCTCAGCCAGGGGAGGAAGCATGTAGTCACGCACCAGCGGATTCTGCATAAAACCAGAAGGCATGATGAAGCTCATCGGGGTACGCAGACGGAACTCAGGGAAGAGAACGCCGCCGTAACCCAGGACAATGAGGGTCACCCACAGGGTCGCCAGACCGCCCAGCAGCCTATTGATGCTAATAGAGGATCGCGCGTTGTAGTAGTACAGGGCGTAAATACCTGCACTGAGAATATTCACAAAGCGCAGACCCCAACCAATAATGTCGGTGGAACGGGTCAGCGCAAGCGCCGCAACAACAACCCACACGCAGAACGCGCCCCACACCCACAGGGAACCGGGCACACGCACATTACCTCGAATAATGAGGTAAAAAAGCATGATCGCTGCCAGTACCAGCGGTGCAATCTGAAGCACACCCAAAGCCCACAGCGCCGGGAAGCCGTACAGCAATGCCAGCAGAGGCCAGGCCGGGAGCTTCTTCTGCGCCGTAGACAACGGGCGGATGCGTGCGCGGGCACGCAGAATACCGCTGGGCGGAGTACTATCCGATCCGGCGGAATCCTTCAGCCCCGTAGGCGAAGTGCCCGGAGAGGAAAGAACGGAAGAGGAAACCATGTCTGTGCGATACCTGGTTAGAGACCTCGACCGGTCTTCTGGACGAGATCAAGAAGAGTGGCGGGCTTAATAAGACCGGTGGACACAACATACGCCGCCCAAGCACGAAGCTGCATGGGGTCGCGGCGCAGAGCCGCGCGAGCGTACGCGCGCGCCTCCTTGTTGTTGCCCAGCGACGCCTGAGCGTACGCAATCTGACCGGCGATACGTGCCAGACCCTTGGGATCCTGCTCGAATTCAGGGAACTTACGCAGAATGTAGCTCAGACCGTCAACCATGGACTGCCACTTGCCGGAGAAGAAGGAAGGGCGGTCCCAGAGCACCAGAATCAGCGGCTCGGGCACGCTCAGTACATCGCCGTGGCGGGTTGCGCGTAGCAACAGGTCGTAGTCTTCACCGTAGGCGGCGGGCAGCTCCTCATCGACCAGGCCGATGCGGGCAGGCTTACCATCAACGCCGAGCAGATCCTCGCGGGAGTACAGCATGGCGGAGGGGTGAATTTCGGTAATGCGCGAACGCAGGAAGTCCGCGAAGGTTGCGCGCTCGGGTGCCAGGCGTACGATGTCCTGACCGCCGGAGCGGACGGTAATACCCGAAGAGATAGCGGCTGCTTCGGGGTTTTCGCGCCAGAGAGCGACCTGCTGGGTGAGCTTGGAAGGCATCCAGTAGTCGTCGTCATCGCAGAAGCCAATCATCTCACCGCTGGAGGCGATGATGCCGCTATTGCGGCCGCCAGCCAGACCGCCGGAACGGGTATTGGAGACAATCTTCAGGGCACGGTTTTCGCCGACCTCAATGTCCTCGAGGCGGTCGGGCTCAACACGGTCAAAGACAACAACAACTTCAACGAAACCGCGGTAGCTCTGCTCAAGGATGGAGCGGACAGCCACGCGCAGCAGTTCGGGGCGCTTGCCGTTGGTTGCGATAACGGCGGAAACAGCAGGGGTGCGAGAGGTGAAGTGCATCATTGGGATTCTCCTTACTCAGCGGGGGTCGCGAGGCTAACGTATTTGCGACGCATGGACAGCAGGACGGTTGCGGCGTTAGCCAGCAGAAGCAGCGCATAGACGATGACGAATACCGGGCCGAAGCCAAGGAAAATGTAAATCCAGCAGAGGGTGCCAGCGTCCATGTGCAGGTTGATGAAGGAGCGCAGGGGGCCACCGGTCGGGGGAGCGGCGGTCTTGCGGTTATTGCGCAGCTGCTCAGCAAGAATCTGGCTCATGAAGTGACCTGCGGTCAGCGCGGTGAAAATCATCGGCATCGCAATGATCCAGCCGTTGAATGCGCTGGAGCCGGTAAAGGAGTAGTGCGCCGGGTACAGCAGGAAGGAGAGCAGGGTTGCCATGTGCACGGAAGGCACGCGGATGGAGTCGACCACGTGGTCGAGCCACTCACCGGCGGGGGAGGACGCGCCGGTCACGCGAGCAACCTGGCCGTCAGCGGAGTCCAGACCGTAACCGAGCGCGAAAAGCAGGGCAACGCAGATACCTACACCAACGCTGGGCGGGCAGGTAATCAGAACGATGAGGCCTGCAGCGGAACATGCAGCGGAAATCGCGGTGACGCCGTTGGGGGTGATGCCCAGAGCGACAGCTGCCGCGGCGAAGTAGCGTGCTACTCGGCGGTTGACCCAGCGGGTGTAGGCGGGAACGCCAATGCCGGGCTTCTGCGCTGCTTCAAGAGAGCGCAGGGTGTGAGAAAACTTCGCAGAAAATCCCGATGCGGGCGCGGAGTTCGGGGCGTGAGGTGCCTCAGAGGTGGACATGCACATTCCTTTTTAATCGGTGAGAGGAGTGAAGGAGAGTGAATTACTCCCTTTCGGGGTGGTTGCGAGAAAGTCCGGAAGTCTCGCACGCGAAAAAAGAGGTGGTTGGTCCCTTTTTTCACGTACACCACTATATAGATATTTTACAACGAGATGAAGTGCAACAGGGGGCGTGTGGTCAGGGTCAACAATTGTGTCGTAAAAACCCTCTGACAATGCGCTTTGGTGCAGATTTGCGGGATCCTTCGGGTAGGCTTGGTGTGCTGTTAGAGGGGGTTATCGGCGCTTTGTTCTCGTGAATTGTGGATTTAGAAAACATTTCTGAACATTGTGCAGAGAGGCACATGACAGAAGCACAAATAATGGGAATAAATGATGCAAAAAACACGGAAAAGTGGGGAATATACGCAAATGGGGTTTGATTTCCTGAATCATTCAGAAAATCAAACCCCATTTAGCTGAGATTATCTAGAAGGTATTAGTTCCTTCGAGACTGCATCGGAACGCGGGTTCCGACTCCGTTATTGACGATGCGTCGCTCGCCCTGGCCGGCTGCCGCGTTGTTCGCGTTGTCGACCACGGGCTGCTCAGCCTCGTGTGCGGCGGGAGCATCCGCCTCCTTGTCAGCTTCCTTCTCGGCAGGCTGCTCAGCAACCGGTGCCTTAGCGATTGCCTGCATGTCGAAGCTTACATTCGGGCGAACGTTTCGTCGACTGATGCCCGGATGAACCTCAACTGCGATGAGGTTCTCGCCAACCTTCAGCTTGGAAGAAGGAACGGTGAAGGTCACCGGAGTCTTCTGAGCCGTAGCGGTATCAATCGAGCTCGATGCAATCGCGCTATTCCACAGCTTTCCACGAGTGTCAAAGTTGGAACGACCAACCTCTTCACCGTTGACACCCACCGCAATAGCGTCATCCGCGTAAGTGGTCAGCACGAGATCACGGCTGGCCTGCTCACGAGTGAGCTGGATGGTGGTGTAGGCGTAGATATTGTGGCGGGAACGCACGAGCGGAACCTTAACGGAGGTGTTGAGGTTACCAGTACCGACCCCAATCGGGGTCTTGCCGGTCTGCCATGCTTCCTGCGCAATATCTTCCAGGCTGAAGTGGAAGTTGTACTTCCAACCGTACTTACGGTTGGGAGCCTGGGTAGAGACCATGTACTTCCAATCCGAGGCGTAGGGCAGAACAATCTGGTCCTTAGCGGCTTCTTCCTTCGGATTCTCAGGCTTGGGATCGGCGGGCTTAGGCTCCTCAACCTTCGGGTCCGGATCCTGGACCTTCGGTACCTCAGTAGTCGCTTCTGCACTCGGGGTAGCGCTTGCCGAAGCACTGGGGTCAGCGCTCGCGGTCGGGTCAGCACTTGCCGTGGGGTCTGCAGTAGCAGTCGGGTCAGCGGTAGGCGTTGCGGTCGCGGTCTCCGTGGGGGTAGGAGTCGGTCGCACCGGAGCTACCTGGACCGGAGTGGACGCAGAGTAGTTATCCGAGCTATCCACAGCGCGCACAAAGTAACGTGCGTTATCGGTGTGGTCAATCTCGAACTTCGTACCCGAAGTGCTAGCAATGACGCGGTCATCACGCAGAATCTGGTAGCGGACACTACCGGTATCCTGTACAGCATCCCAGGTCAGAACGTCCTTATCGTCCTTCAGCTCAACCTGCAGGTTCTGCGGGGTAGCCGGAGGAGTCACATCGCGGGCCTCAAAGCGCGCAAAACCGACGGTATCCTGAGTACCGTGAACACCCAGCGAACGGTGAATATCGCCGCCAACCCACAGGGTGCCCTTCGAATCCACGAAAGACTCCCAGATACCGAATCCGTGGTCACCCTTAATAGCAGGGGAGAACTCCGGCAGCATCTTACCGCTGTCCTTATCGAAAGCAGCAACCAGCTTGACCGAGTGAATCACGCTCGAACCGCCCACGGGGGTCCGCTTGTTACGCGAATCCTGGTAGAGGAAGTCGCCGCAGTGGCAGGCGCCGTAGATGGTGTTACCGTGCAGGTGCAGATCCTGGAAGTCTCCACCATCGCGGGTAATCGCGGTGTAGGTGGGGGTCAAGGACGCCTTATCGTAACGAGAGATGAGGTGCTCAGTACCGCCCACCCAGACGCCGGTACCGGCATCCTGGACGTCGAACTGGAAACCCCAAATTTTGGTTTCATTACGCAGGTCAGAGACATTAGCGCCAGCAGGAATCTCAGACTGCTGGTACGCCCACGGGCTGCCCTTCTGCATATGCTGAGTAATATCAGCCACGCGGTAGGCAAGGCCACCGTTGAGCCAGGTGAAGTAACCGGCTACGTAAACATGAGAGTTATCAGCGGAGGCGCTAATACCGTTGACAGTACCGTTGAACACCTGGCGCCAGTTACGGTCTATACTCACAATACCGGGCACACCGTTAGAAGGCTCGCCCAACTTAAAACGGGCAATATTGCGCGAATACGCCTCACCCGCCTTTTCACTTTCATAAATGTGGGTAAAGGTGCCGCCAATATACACGTAGTCACCCTGACGGTGAATGGTCTTCACCGTCATGACCTCGGTACGAATGCGATCTTCGACTTTAACCTGGGCCCATTCAGGGGCAACTTCACCGGTTGTGGCGTCAACAACGACGAAGCTCTCATGCTTCTCACCGTTAACAAGCTTGAAGTTACCGCCAACAGCCAAACGGTTATTCGGCAGAGCCTCAACAGCCTTCACCTGACCGTCAACAGTCAGCTTAAAATCGCGGCGCAACTCGCCGGTCACCGGGTCAAAAGCAGCAATATTAGATTGCGCAACACGCTCACCGGTAGAGGACTCAAGGTACTCGAAGTCGCCACCAATAAACACGCTGGAGGTGCCGTTACCGTGATCGACCTCGGTAATGGCCTCAACGTAGGTGTTCATTTCGCCGGTTTTACCGGAGGCGGTCCTGGCGCTGGTTCGCCAGCGCCAATCCGCCGAACGGCTATTGGGCAGGGCACGACGAGCGCTCGCCGGGGTACCGGAATCCGGGATAGCGCCCAGGTTCAAATCATTCTGGGTCAGCTTCGGGCGCAGGAACATCTGGGTGTAACCGAAAGAGGCCTCACCGTTGCTTTCCTTACCGTAGATGTAGGAGTTCCGCGCATCGGTGATTGCCGGCTCAGAGCCATCCTGCGAAATGGGAGAGTTTGCACCGTAACGGAAACCCATACGGTAATCCTGGGACGCCAACTCATCAAACATCAAAGTCTTGAAGCCGTTGTTCTGTCCACGCAGAATGTGGTCTTCCCACGTGCCATCAGGCCAGTCCCTGCGGCCATTTTCATTGTAGGAAGAGAACTCGTCAGGGTTCGTGACGATCGCATTAGACCAGACAGCGTTCGAACGCAGAGCCCAGGTCCACTCGGAGGTCTGGCGGCGATCAACCGTCGCCTCCTGCCACTTGGTGCCCGAGGTGTTCAGGGCACGGCGGAAACGATAACCATCAGGCAACTGATCGGGGCGGGTGCCGTTGAGCAACTGCGAAATGGTGGTACCCGAAAGCTGAATCGGGGTCTTCGCGGCGGGCAGGGAGCTCAGAGCTTTGCCCTGTTCAAGAGTCATACCGGAAGATGCGGGTGCGGCATCGCTGTAGAGCTGCGAAGTGTCACCCTGACCTTCATAGTTTTCAGTCCAGCCGTCGCGGCCCTCACCAATCTTGACCCAGCCGCCACCATCAGTTTCCTGATCGCAGTAGAACTGAGTCGGCTGACTCATCGAAGGAGTGTACAGCCAATAGGCGCCGCTCTTTGCCTCGGGGTTAGCCTGCTTGGCTTCCCAACAGCTAGCGGCAGCACGCTCGGAGGTCGTGCCATTGTAGAAAGCAGAGTCCCTTTTTTCCGCAGTCTGTTCGACAGCGGTACTCGGCGTAATAGCGGGGATAGCTACGGGCAAAGCCAACGCCGTAGCAATGCTCAAGCAAAGAGTTGAGCGAGTTATAGCAGAACGTGAAAAGCCAGAGCCCGTCATGCCAAGGTGGGCTTTCATAATATCTCCAAATGAATGCCAAGAAATGTTATCGAGTGCGCATCAACATTAATGCGCTATGGATGATAATGCGCGGGTTCCAGCGAATCATAGCTGGAAACCGGCATCTTTAATTAGACCCTAACAATCAGGATTGTTCGGGAAATCATGGGTCGCAATCTTCCACTGACCATCGACCTGAACGAGGGTGTAAATATTGAGTGAACGCTTCGGAGAATTGTCATCCTTAACGGGCTGATTATTCTCGTCATAGATCTTCACAGAGGAAGAATCCATGCATACTTCCAGCATGCGCGCGGGCTGACCCTTGTACTGGGTTTCAGTCATACGGGGAGTGCCCACGACAGTGGAAGAACCTTCATAGTGCCAGCCAGCCAGTGCGTACTCGGAAGCCTGCACGGCAAACTCAGCGGCAGCGGAATCAACAGCCACGGCCTCGATGGAGCGAATCGTCTCATCATCGAGAACAGCGCGGGCCCGCTCAACGTTCTGTTGCTCAGCCTCTTCGTCGCTGGTCGGATCAGCGGCACGCTCAGGCGAAGCCTCAGCAGAGGGGGCTGCCTTCACCTTGGTCAGAATGGTCTCAAAAGAGTTAACCAGTTCGGTAGTCTTCTTAACTTCTTCAGCGTCAACAGGTACGGAAGAAGCGTTCCTCATCTCTTCAGCGCCAGTGTAAATCTCTTCAAGCTTCTGGCCGTCAGAAGAGGTCGCCTCACTCTTTGCCCCATCCTTTGCCTCAGCCGAAGCCCCAGAGGAAGCATTGGCGGATGCTTCTGCGGTGCCCTGCTCAGAAACCTGGGGGGAAGCGCTCGAAGACTTGTTTGAGGAAGCATGCGCCGACGCGGAAACGCTCGCGGACGCAGAAGCAGGCGAAGAGCTATCGGAGCTCGGGTTTTCAGTAGCGCAAGCGCTCAGGACCAGGGTGGATACCGCAACGGTACCCAAGGTGCCCAGAAGGCGGGACCGGGAGGGGTACTTGAAGAACACTGACATGGAAGCCTCTTTAGTGGTTGGAGTGAGAATGACTATATTCCGGAAGATAATACCTCGCACGAAGGTAAGGCACCTAAAGGCTAACACGCAAAGCTGGGAAAATACTTAGACCCGCAAAAATAACGTTTTTATAAATGATGAGAATAAGCCCTAACTAATGCTCTATTTTGACTCGATTAGAAGGTAAGTATATATCTCTGCATGAAAAAACCTTCATGTAAATGAATGAAATAGATTCACTATGTGCAAAAAAATCCCGGGCTGGTTTAAAACCAGCCCGGGAGAATAGGGCGAACATCACTAAAATTATTTGTCATAAAAGTGAATATCGCCCTGATGAGGGGTTATGCCGCCTGAGCAGCCTCGGTACTTGCCGAATAGTTATCCGCAGTATCTACCGCACGCACATAGTAGCGGGCGCCGTCGCGGTGATCCACCGAATAGCTCGTGCCCGTAACCGTCGCAATAGGACGATCATCGCGCAGAACCTGATACTTCACCCTATGCTCGGAAATACCCGACCAGGTCAGCTGATCCTTGGAGCCGTTCGTCGTAACCTTCAGGTTGCTCGGGGGAGCCGGAGGCGTTACATCGCGAGGTGCATAACGTGCGAAACCAACGGTCTGCTGCACGCCGTTAGCACCCAGCGACTTACGGATATCGCCACCAACCCACAGAGTGCCGGTGGAATCCACGAAGGACTCCCACACACCGTAGCCATACGCGCCGTTCATAATCGGGGCGAACTCCGGCAGCATCTTGCCGCTGTCCTTATCGAACGCAGCTACCAGGCGAATGGTCTGAGCATTAGTCGCGTTCTCCCACTCCGAATAGACAGTGTCTGCGCCCTGGAAGAGGAAATCGCCGCAGTGGCACGCACCGTAAATGGTGTTACCGCTCAGGTGCAGATCCTGGAAGTCGCCACCCTCACGAGTAATCGCACTGTCTGTGCGACGCATGCTCGACTTCTCGTAACGGGTAATCATATGCTCGGTGCCACCCACCCAGACGGAGGAACCAGCATCCTGAACATCGAACTGGAAGCCCCACATCCTGCGCTCGTTTTTCAAATCCCAGGTTTGGGCATTCTTGGGGGTGTATGAAGGACGGTGGTGCCAAGCCACCGGGTTCGTGCTACTGCCTTGCATATGAGCGAGACGGAACGCCTCCTGGTTATTCAGCTGGGTGAAGTAACCAGCGACGTACACATCGGCATTGCCCTCAGAAGCGCTCACGCCGTTAACTGTGCCATTAAAGACCGGACGCCAGTTCCAGTCCACCTCACCGTTGCTCAACTTAATGCGAGCCAGGTTCCTCGCATACGCGTAGGTGGGGGAGGTCTGGCCCTTCAAGTGAGTGAAGGAACCACCAATGTACAGGTAGCCATCACGCACGTGCAGGGTCTTAATCTGTACCGGTACGGAAGCAATGCGGCTAACCACGCGGATATCCCAGTCCTTAGCAACCTGACCGGTCTGCGGATCCAGAATTACAAAACCGTTGTAGTACTCGCCGTTCACCTGGTCGAAAGAACCACCCACAGCAAGCAGGCCGTTCGGCAGAGCCTCAACCGACTTCACCTGACCGTTAATCTTCGGGCGGAAGGAACGGCGCAGCTCGCCGGTACCCACCTCGTAACCAGCCAAGAAAGCCTGCTCAACCTTCTCACCGCTTGCCGACTCAACGTACGCGAAATCGCCACCGGTAAAGACAGCGCCACCGACCTCGGTGATAGCCTCAACCTGGGTGTTCATCTCACCCTTCTTGCCGGTACCGGTCTCAGTGCTGGTACGCCACTTCCACTTCTCGGAGTAGCTATTGGGTAGCGCGCGGCGGTTACTTGCCGCAGCGCCCTGCTGGCCATAATCATGCAGACCCTTAGCCACCAAATCGTTCTGAGTCACCTTCGGGCGCAAGAACATCTGAGTAAATACCAGGGGAGTGGTCGAATCATCCGCCGGGCGGTAAATATACGCCGAAGGACGGTTCATCAGGTAGGTCTCGGTCCACCATGTAATCTTGGCGTTGCGACCGTAGGTGAAGCCCAGCTTGTAGCCCTGCGATGCCTTCTCTTCGAAGTTCAGGGAACGGAAATCATCAGAATCATGGGTGAAGATGTTACCAGCCACCTGACCACGGTTGGCGTAGTCATAACGGTTACTGTACTGCCAGGTGTTTTTGACCGAAATATTTGACCAGAACATCTTTGAACGCAAAGTCCAAGTCCATTCGGTACTGGAATCACGGTGAGCCTTAAAATCCTGCCAGGTAGTGCCCTCAACGTTCATCGCGCGATGGAAACGCACGCCATCGGGCAAATCCTGCGGACGGGTACCGTTCAGTAGCGCGTTCACGGTCACGCCGGAGAGCTGCACCGCATCAAAGCCGGTCGGGTTCTTATACAGCTGATCGGCATTACCGCGACCGTAGTAGTTCTCAGTCCAGCTCTCACGACCGCGGCCAATCATAACCCAGCCGCCGCCATCAGTTTCCTGATCG